>JAFALX010000326.1 GCA_019234035.1 Candidatus Dormiibacterota bacterium
ACTTTGCGGCGGCGTCTGCGCTGCTGCCCGATGGTCGAGTCCTGGTAGCCGGCGGGATGCAGTCAACACAGGACGTGCCGCCTGTCGCTGCAGAAGAGATCTACGATCCGGGCAGCGGGGCGTGGACACTGAGCGGGTTGCTGCGCCAGCCTCGCGAGGGTGCGACCGCCACGGTCCTGCCGAACGGCAAGGTCCTCATCGCAGGTGGCTTGTTCGAGTCCGCCGACAACGACTCCGGTCCGTTCGACAGCGCCGAACTTTTTGATCCCTCCGCACCAGCGTCCCAGGGCATTGCAGACGATCTCATCACACCTCGGGGCATGTACGCGAACCACAGCGCCGTTCCGACGTTCCGTGCGGTGCTCCTCTCGAGTAGCACCACGTCGTTCCAGACGGATCCCGCCGTCTGCGGCACCAACTGCGGCAAGGTTCTGGTCGTCGGCGGCTCGTACGACACTTCGGCGGAGCTGTACACATCTTCGACACTTCCGCCGACCGTCGCGTCGGTCAGGCCATCGACTGGAAGCAGTCTCGGCGGCGCCAACGTCACCGTCAAAGGCACAGGCTTCACCGGCGCTACCGCGGTCAAGTTCGGCTCGACGCCGGCCCAGACGATCAGCGTGATCGACAACAACACGCTGCAGGCGATCAGCCCCGCACTCACGCCTGGTTCGGTTGAGGTGACCGTCGCTGCACCTGGAGGGACGAGCGCCGCCTGCGGCTGCAACAGTGACAAATTCACGGCAATCGCGCCCAGCTTTCCGACCCAAGACGTCGTATCGACCAAGCAGTACTCACTCGCCAATAGCGACGGCAGCACCTGGCAGGCACTCGCATGCAGCGGTGGGCCGACCACCTGCTCCAGCGGCGGCACGGGCGATGCGGTGTCGGCCACGCTCTCTCCGGCGAGCGATGGAGTAGCAGAGCTCACCGTCAATGCTGATCTCTGGACGCAGAACGCCGGCTTCAACCAGGACATCGGACTATTCGTCAACGGGACACTCACGGCGTGGAAGGAGGCCGGTGGCTTTGCGGGCACCTTCTCACCGAACGCGGCGACAGTCCAGACCGAGATCCCCGTGACTGGTGGCCAGCACTACAACGTGGACGTGCGCTGGAAGACCAACAAGCCGACGACCAGCGGCGCAACCATCGACGCCGGCACCGGGCCGATCGGCAGCGACTTCTCGCCGACGCGACTGAGCACGGTGCTGATGCCGGCCTCAGCGGTGCCGGCCACGGCGACCAGCACGCACCAGTTCATGCTGAGCGGCAGCGATGGTGCGACGTGGGTACCGCTGGCGTGCAGCGGAGGCAGCACCACGTGTAGCAGCGCGGGCTCGGGTGGCCTCACCGCCTCGTTGCACCCGTCCAGTGATGGCGTCGCAGTGCTCGGTTTCAACACCGATCTGTGGACGGAGAACGCCGGATTCAATCAGGACGTCGCGGTCTTCGTCAACGGTCAGTTGGCAGGATGGAAGGAATCCGGCGGGTTCGCCGGCACGTTCTCGCCCAATGCCGCGTTCCTCGAGGTGCGGTATCCGGTGTCGGCCGGACAGGCGTACAACGTGGACGTGCGCTGGAAGGCGAACAAGCCCGACGGGGGCACCATTGCTGCCGGCGCGGGCCCGATCGGCGGCGTGTTCTCGCCGTCGATTCTCAGCACTGCATTGCAGCCCGCCGGAGCCAACCCGTTCAGCGCCGTCAGCACACGGCAGTTTTCTCT
The DNA here is from genome assembly GCA_019234035.1 of Candidatus Dormiibacterota bacterium. Lineage (GTDB taxonomy): Bacteria > Chloroflexota > Dormibacteria > Aeolococcales > Aeolococcaceae > JAFALX01. The sequence goes on from JAFALX010000326.1 coordinate 1,727, forward strand.
GCGCGATAGTGATGGCGCGACGTGGCAGCCCGTTCGCTGCAGCGGCGGTGCGACCACGTGCAGCTCCAGCGGCAGCGGCGACGCGCTGTCGGTCACGGTGACCCCGAACCAGAACTGCACGGCGCTGCTCGCCGGCAACGCAGATCTGTGGACGGACACGGCTGGGTTCAACCAGGACCTCGGCATCTTCGTCAACGGGACGCTGGTTGGATGGAAGGAGTCAGGCGGCTTCGGCGGCACCTTCTCGCCGAACGCGGCATTTGTCCAGGTGGCCCAGACCTTGAACGCCGGCACCAGCTACACCATCGACCTGCGCTGGAAGACCAATATCGCCGCGAGTGGTGTCGGCATCGATGCCGGGGCGGGGCCGAGCGGTCCCTTCTCACCGTCGGCTCTGGTCGCTGACTTCACGTCGTGTTCGTGATCTCCGCGACCGGCGCTGAGCAGCGTCACTGAATGACGTCGCCTCCCCGCCTGAACACCCTGTGGGAGGGTCCCCTCCCACAGGGCCGCGCGCGAATGCCGACGAGCCGACGAGAGACCGATTTCGCAGCGCATGTCGACGAACTGACGACCGCGCTAGGAGAGGCGTATGTAGAGCTGCGTTGACCCCGCTCCGTATCTCGCCGCCGCCCGACAGCAACGAGCTCCCTGAGAGCGCTCGCGAATATGGCGTTCACGCCGCCCTGCTCCGGACCTCGTCACTAGCCGTGGGTCAGGCGGACGAGCGCGGCCAGGTGTCTCTCGACGGGTAAACTCGCCGCAGTGGAAGGTGGCATGCACGTTGGCGTCCGGCACCGCGTCTTGCTGGTCGAATGACGGAGACGCTGCGCGACCTCATCGACCTGTCGATCGTCGTCGACCCGACGTACGACCAGAACTGCTACGTCATCCGGCGGCGTGACACGCGCGACGTCCTGCTCGTGGACCCGGGCCTGCAGCACGCGCGCGTGCTCGACCTGCTCGACGGGAGCGACCTGCGCTGCGAGCGCATCCTGCTGACGCACGGCCACGGTGACCATGTCAGCGGCGTGCCCGCCATTCGTGCGGCGCAGCAGTGCCCCGCGGCGATCCATCCCGCGGATCGCGAGCAGCTGCTGTTCGTGCACTTCCTGCCGGGAATCCCCGAGGATCTCCCCGACGTGCAGGTCGACGAAGAGCTGAGCGACGGACAGGTGCTGCACTGGCACGACCTCGACATCGAGGTGATCCACACGCCCGGACACACCGGCGGATCGGTGTGCTTCCGCATCGGGCCCGATCTGCTCTCCGGTGACACGCTGTTCCGCCGCGGCGTCGGCCGCGCGGATCTACCCGGCGGCGACTGGCCGAGCCTGATGTTCTCCATCGAGAACAAGGTGTACACGCTGCCGCCGGAGACGGTCGTGTATCCCGGCCACGGGCAGCGCACGACGATTCGTGAGGAGCAGGAGCTCAACCCCTACGTCGTGCATCCGCGGTATCGCTGAAGTCCGACTGGTCCAGCAGTGATGGTGGTCACGTGACGAGTGACCCAGAGCCGGTAAACCGCTAGCGGCGCTTCACCTCCACCGGGGGTGACTGCCGCAACGTCTGCAGCACGACGCAGTACCGCTCCGTTGTCGCGATCACCGAGTCGAGGGCCTCGGCATCGGCGTCGCTCTCCACGTCGAACGTCAGCCGGATCGCGGTGAACCCCACCGGCACCTCGCGGTCGACGCCCATGATGCCGCGGAAGTCGAGGTCACCCTCGGCTAGGACGCGCCCCGTCACGGTGATCCCGCGGTTGATCGCCACCGACTGCAGCGTCACGCCCGCACACGCGACCAGCGCCTGCAGCAGCATGTCGCCCGAGCAGGCATGACTGAGGTCCCCGCCACTGGCGGGGTGCAGGCCGGCGTTCACGAGTGCGCGGCCCGTCTCCACCGAGCAGGACACCTCCTGCTCGCCGAGCACCCCCTGTGCATGCAGCGTCACGAGCGCCGCCTCGGCGTCGGCGCGATAGCGATCCTTCAGCGGCGCCTGGACCGCGCGGAGCCCCGCGCGATCCATCGTCACGGCTTGATGTTCTGGTTCAGGTGGAACAGGTTGTGCGGATCGTACGTGCGCTTCACCGCGACCAGACGATCGAAGTTCTGGCGGTAGTTGTCCTCAACTCGGCCGGCGTCGTCGTCCTGCATGAAGTTGATGTAGCCGCCCGGCTCGCTGTACGGCGTCAGCGCGTCGTAGTAGTCGCGCACCCATTGCCGCCGCGACGCATCGCCCTCGGCGTCCGGTCCGGCGGAGAGAATGACCATGCCGTACTTGGCGTCGCGATAGGCGAACGCCGTGTCGCCCGCGTCGACGCGGTGCGCAGCACCGTTGATCGGATACAGGTGCATCGTCGAGCTGACGTTCGGCAGCGTGGCGCCGAACCGCTTGTGGATGGCGATCGCCTCGTCGGGCAGCTCCTTGACGAACGCCGCCTTCCAGTACGCACGGATGCCCTTGGGGAAGATGGCGTCGAAGGCGCCGTTGAGCGCGGGGTAGGGGAGCGCAGCGGCGCCGTCGGCGACGATCGGCGCGACCTCGCGGAACGGCTTCAGCACCGCTTCGGCCTCGTCCAGCGGGCCGGCCCAGTGGACGACGACGAGCGCCATCGGGTCACCGTGGCGGTTCTCGGGGATGAAGGGCAGCGGCGGAGCGATCTGGATGGCCGGGAAGCCACCGAACTGCTCCGGTGCATCCGTGATGAACTCGTCGAACATCCGGAAGACGGCCGGCAGGTCCTCGAGGTTGTAGAAGATCGGCCCTGCGAAGACCTCCTTGACGGGGTGCAGCTGGAACTTGAACGAGGTGACGGCGCCGAAGTTGCCGCCGCCGCCGCGAATGGCCCAGAACAGGTCGGGGTGCTCACGCTCGCTCGCGGTCACCTGCGTGCCGTCGGCCAGCACGACGTCGGCCGACCGTAGGTTGTCGATCGTCAGCCCGAACGCGCGCGTCAGGTAGCCGATGCCACCGCCGAGGGTGAGCCCGCCGACGCCCGTGGTGGAGATGATGCCGCCCGTCGTCGCAAGCCCGAACGCATGCGCGCCGTCGTTCATCTGGGCGAGCGTCGCGCCTCCGCCGACATCGGCGGTCTGGGTCGCGGTGTCGACCTTCACGTCGTGCATCGGCTCGAGGTCGATGACGACGCCGCCGTCGGTGGTCCCGAATCCCGGCGCGCTGTGACCGCCACCGCGGACGGCCAGGTCGAGCCCGTTCTCACGCGCGAAGTTCACGCCGGCGACCACGTCGGCGGCTGTCTCGGCATGCAGCACCACAAGCGGGCGCTTGTCGAACATCCCGTTGTGGACGGCGCGCGCCTCGTCGTAGCCGGCGTCGCCCTCCGCGACCACCCGGCCCCGGACCTGTCGACGCAGCCCAGCAACGTCGGTCATCACGTCAGCCATCGCCCCACCTCACAATGAGTCGTATTCCTCTCCAACGGGAGGTCAGATGGTACACAGTCGCGAGGCGGTTAACACAGGTCAGTCCGTCCGCCCGAGCCGACACAAGAGCTCGTGGAGGATCGCGGCCGTGACGCCCCAGATCACGCGTTCGCCCGCCTGGTAGAAGTGCACGGTGCGCGCGACGCCGTCGCGTTCGAGCGTGCGAACCTCGTGCGGCGCTGCCAGCAGGTCGGCCAGGTCGACCAGGAACCACTCCGCAACCTCGACCGGGTCCGGCCGCACCGTCCAGGCCGCGCGCTGCAGTCCCACGACCGGTGTCAGCCAGCGGTTCGACACCGCTGTCATGAAGCCCGGCAGCACGCCGATGACATCGACGTTGCCGGGGTCGACGCCGACTTCCTCGTGTGCTTCGCGCAGCGCGGTCGCGCGGTCGTCGCCGTCGGCCGGTTCACGGCCACCACCGGGGAAGCCGATCTGCCCCGCGTGCTCTCGCAGCGATGACGAGCGGAGCATGAAGAGCAGTGGGAGCCGCGGTGACTGCGGGTCGAAGAGAAGCAGTACCGCGGCCGGCCGGCGCCCGCGGGCAAAAGGGACTGCGGCTGCGGGGATTGCGGACGACCCAGCGACGTGGACCGCGTGACGGAGGCGGTCCAGGAGCGACCCGTTCAGGCCGTCGGCGGGAGCTCCTGCTGGTAGTGCAGCCATGCCTCCAAGCGTGACATCACATCGGCGCGCTTGGCGGCGTCATCGATCATCGTGGCAATACGACGGCGCCGCTCGTAGCGCTCGCGCACGTCGTCCTCGTCTGCGTCGGCGAGGGCTTGGAGCTGTTCGGGTGCCATCGGTCATTTCCCCTTAGCCGGTAGAACGCTGCGGGACGAAAATGCTTGCGGTTGCGAAGACTCGGGGTTTTGTAAGCAACACGGTACGCCGCAATGTCGCGACCGGCGCAACATTGGCGGCAAACATTCGTAAAGGATCTCCGTTGCGGCAGCGATGAACCAACGACGCGATACACAAGAGCGAGAGGCTCCGAGCTGTCCACATTGCACAGCGGCGTTGTACTTCTCCCATGTGGAATATGGGGGCCGCGGCAGTGAGGTTCCGGTGCTCCGCTGCAGCGGCTGTGGCAACGACGTCCGCGGTCAGTCGCGGCCGCGCCAGGCGCGGTCGAACGAGCGTCCCGCACGCCGGGCGAAGGCTCCGGTGGATGAGGGGCCGCCGGCCGATCCCGTCATCGACCCGGAGGTGGCGAAGCGACTGCTCGGCGGCGAGTAGGCACGAAGCGCTCGAACCACGCGGTCACGCGGCGGTTGATGTCGTCGCGGTCGAC
>JAFALX010000340.1 GCA_019234035.1 Candidatus Dormiibacterota bacterium
GCATAGCGGTGGCGGCGTTCTTCCTGTACGGGTCCAGGGTCTGGACGGGTGTGCTGGCCGGCGCATTGCTTGCCAACATCACCAACGGCGCCGCCCCGCTGGACACGTCCATCGGGATCGCGGCCGGCGACACGGTCGCGCCACTGCTGGCGGGGTACTTCCTGCGGCGGGTCGGTTTCCGGGGCGAGCTCGATCGCGTCGCCGACGTCGTGAACATCCTCGCCGCGGGACTGCTCGGCATGCTCGTCAGCGCGACGCTCGGCACGACCGTGCTGTGGCTGACGGGCGAACTCGCGGTTTCGTACGGCTCGGACTGGACCGTGTGGTGGATCGGCGACGCGATGGGCGTGATCATCTACGCGCCGGCGATCCTCACCTTTGTCAAAGCACGAAACAATCTGCCGCGGACGCCGGCTCGTCAGGCCGAGGGAGTCGCGTTCCTGATCGCAATGCCGGTCGCCGCCGCGCTGTTGATGGCCAGCGTGGTTCCGCTCTGGTACATCATCATCCCGTGCACGCTCTGGGGCGCGCTGCGGTTCCGGCAGCCGATTGCCGCCCTGTCGGTCGCACTGGTCTCCAGCGCCTCCATCGTCGTGCTGGTCAACGGGTATGGTCCGTTCTCGTATACGAGCCTCGAGGTCACCACGCGCCTTGTCACGCTGCAGCTGTTCAACGCGACGCTCGCGCTCACGATCATGCTGCTGACCGCCGTGGCAGACGAGCGATCGAAAGCCTGGGATGAGCTGAAATCAGCCGCGGAGGATCTGGAGGATCGCGTGCGCGAGCGCAGCGACGAGCTCGTCCGCGCCCAACGGTCGATCGCCGACGCGAACGAACGTGAGTCGGCGAGCCTTCGCGTTTCCGTGCAGCGCATCAGCCATCTGGAGAGCATCAAGTCCGACTTCCTGCGACTTGCGTCGCACGAGCTGCGCGGGCCCATCGGCATCGTTCGCGGCTACGTCGAGATGCTGCTCGACGGCACGTTCGGCAAGCTGCCGGAGACGATGATGCCGGCGATGTCGGTGCTGGAGGACAAGGCGGCGCACATGGGACGGCTCGTCGATCGCATGCTCGAGACCGCGCGCCTCGAGGGCGAGCATCCGCCCTCCGAGCGACGTCCGATCGACATGACATCCCTGCTGCATCGGGCGGTGGACTCCACGGCATCGACGGTGACGCGGCACTTCTTCGTCGTCGACGGCGACGGCGCGCCCGAGATCGTCATCGCGGACCCCGAGCAGATCGCGACTGTGCTCACCAACCTGCTCGACAACGCCGTGCGCTATTCACCCGATGGCGGCGAGATCCACGTGCGAGTGGCGGCGCGCGACGGGAGCCTGTCGGTCGCGGTGAGCGACGTCGGCATCGGCATCGCCGAGGAGGACATCGGGCGCCTGTTCAAGAGCTTCAGCCGCGTCGTGACCGCCGACAACGCCAGCATCGCCGGGACCGGGCTCGGCCTGTACATCTCGCGCAAGCTCGCGCTGCTGAACGGAGGCGACCTGTGCGTCTCGTCGGTGCCCGGCGAGGGGAGCACCTTCACGCTGACGCTGCCGCTCGCACGCGATCCGGGCGCGGGCGACACCGCGGCCACGTCGTAGCCGCAACTAGGAGCCCGAGCGCTGCTTGACCCGGTAGCGGAGGTAAGGCGCCGCTTTTGTCTGCGATGTAGCCGTCCACTGACGCGAGGGCTGTGAAGATCAGCGAAGCCGCCACGGTGGCATGATGCCGCAGATGCCGGTGGTCAGGACACTGCGACTCGGCGATGCGGAGATCGCACGCATCGGGCTGGGCACCAACCGTCTCACCAACACGACCGACCACGTCGAGTTCGTGCGTGCCGCGGTGCGCGCCGGCATCGGCAACATCGACACGGCGCTCATCTACGCGGGAGGGGACAGCGAACGGACCATCGGCGAGGCGCTGTCGCCCTTTGCCGCGGGGGTCGTCGTCGCGACCAAGGGCGCGTTCAAGGCCGGACAGGGCAGGCCCGAGGTGTTGCGCTCGCACATCGAGGAAAGCCTCGGGCGGTTGCGCACCGACTCCATCCCCCTGTACTACCTGCATCGCGTCGATCCCGAGACGCCGCTCGAGGAGAGCATGGGCGTGATCAAGGAGTACCGCGACCGCGGCGCGATCCGGCACGCGGGCATGACGCTCGTCACCGTCGACCAGATCGAGCGCGCGCGTGGCGTGCTGCCGCTTGCGGCCGTGCAGAACCCGTACAGCGTCGTGGAGCGCACCTACGACGGCGTCCTCGACCACTGCGGCCGCGAGGGCATCGTGTTCGTGCCGTACTTCCCGCTCCGGGGCACCGACACCGACGCCGTGAAGGCGGTCGCGGCCCGCCACCGAGCCACCGCGTCACAGATCGCGCTTGCCTGGCTGCTGCGCCGAGCACCCCACGTGCTGCCGATCCCCGGCACCCTCTCGCTGGAGCACGCACGGGAGAATCTGGCGGCGCTGGACCTCGACCTCACCGACGAGGACTTCGCCGCGCTCTCCTGAGCGCTGAGGCATGTGCGCCGCTTCGGCGCCGAGCGCCGTGCGGACCGCCTTGGTACCCTCTTGTGAACGTCCCCACGACGGTCCAAGAAGGCGGAGTGACACGAATGAGTGATGCGATGACGCGCGGAACCGCGCTGATCTGGGTTTCCGGAGCCTCGGGTGGCATCGGCCGCGCGCTGGTGGCGACGGTCCCCTGGGCGCGGGCACGGGTCATCGGCATCTCGCGCCGCCAGGACAGCGTCAGCACCGAGCACATCGAGGCCGACCTCAGCGATCCCGAGCAGTGGCCGCGCGTCGGCGCGGCGTTCCGCGAGGCCGTGACCCGCTTCTCCGGCGACCGCATCGTGTTCGTGCAAGCCGCCGGGACCATCCAGCCGATCGGCTTTGTGGGCAACGTCGAGACGCGCGCGTACCAGGAGAACGTGCTGCTCAACAGCGCGGCGCCGCAGGTGCTCGGACATCTGTTCATCGAGGCCGTGCAGGACGTCGCGGCGACGCGGCACCTCGTGATGCTCACGTCCGGCGCGGCGAAGTCGATCTACCCCGGCTGGGCGACGTACGGCGCGGCGAAGGCGGGCGTGGACCAGTGGGTCCGCGACACCGGGGCGGAGCAGGGGCCGGATGGCGTGCAGGTGCTCGCGGTCGCACCGGGGACCGTGAACACGGAGATGCAGACGCAGCTGCGCGCGACGACGCCGGAAGAATTTCCCATGCGGCAGAAGTTCATCGACCTGCATCGCGACGGCAAGCTGAGTGACCCCAACGACGTCGCACGCAAGATCTGGGACCTGCTTGACGAGCCGTACGACAACGGCAGCGTGCTCGACCTGCGCAATCTGCCCGAGGTGCGAACCCCCGCCTCTGCATGAGGCACCTCGCGGTACCGTACCCGCGGAGATCGCGCCGCGATGCATTGGTTTTCAGCCACCGACTACTGGCTTGGCCGCTTCCTGTTCGAACGCGCGCTGGCGCTGATCTATCTCGTCGCCTTCGTCGTCGCGCTCAACCAGTTCCGCCCGCTGCTCGGCGAACGCGGCCTGCTGCCGGCGCCCGCGTTGCTCCGCGCGACGCGGTTTCGCGACACCCCGAGCCTCTTCCACCTCGACTACTCGGACCGACTGCTCGTGCTCGTGTGCTGGACGGGCATCGTCCTTGCGCTGCTGACGCTGTCGACGCTGCCGCAGCGTGCACCGCTCCCGGTGTCGATGCTCGTCTGGTTCGCGCTGTGGGCGCTGTACGTGTCGATCGTGAACATCGGCCAGACCTTCTACAGTTTCGGCTGGGAATCGCTGCTGCTCGAGACCGGATTTCTCGCGATCTTCCTCGGTTCGGGGGACATGGCGCCGCCCGTGCTGATCATGTGGCTGCTGCGCTGGCTGCTGTTCCGGCTCGAGTTCGGCGCCGGGCTCATCAAGCTGCGCGGCGACGCGTGCTGGCGCCGCCTCACGTGCCTGGACTACCACCACGAGACGCAGCCGATGCCCAACCCGCTCAGCTGGTACTTCCATCATCTGCCGGCCGGAGTCCATCGCGTCGAGGTGCTCGGCAACCACGCCGCGCAGCTCATGGCGCCGTTGCTCCTGTTCACCCCGCAGCCCGTCGCCGGCGTCGGCGCGGGCATCATGATTGCGACGCAGCTGTGGCTGGTGTTGAGTGGCAATTTCTCGTGGCTCAACGCGCTCACGATCGCGCTCGGGTTGTCGGTGTTCGACGACTCGTGGCTGCGCCACGTGATTCCCCTCGCCACACCGGTGATGCACGCGACACCGGCATGGTTCATCGCGTTGGTCCTCGCCGCCACGGCACTGGTGGCGCTGCTCAGCTGGTGGCCGGTGCGCAACATGGTGTCGCGCGGGCAGCACATGAACGCGAGCTTCAACACGCTGCACCTGGTCAACACGTACGGAGCCTTCGGCAGCGTGACCAAGATCCGCAACGAGGTCGTGGTCGAGGGCACCGCAGACCTCGAGCTGACACCGAACACACTGTGGAAGGAGTACGAGTTCAAGGGCAAGCCCGGCGACCCGCGACGGCGCCCGCCGCAGATCGCGCCGTATCACCTGCGGCTCGACTGGCTCATGTGGTTCATCGCGCTCGCACCGTCGTACGGCCGGAGCTGGTTCCCGGTGTTCATGGTCCGGCTGCTCGAGAACGACCGCGCGATGCTCGCGCTCTTGCGCACCAATCCGTTCGCCGGCCAGCCACCCGTGTTCGTGCGCGCACGCCTCTACCGCTATCACTTCACCAGCGCCGCTGAGCGCCGCGAGACACACGAGTGGTGGCGGCGCACGCCGCTTGGTGACTACCTGCCGCCGGTTTCGCTCGACCGTGATGCCGGCACGCGCGCCGTATCGCTCAGAGCTCAGCGATAGACGAGGATCTGTCCTTCGCGGTGTGCCTCGGGCGTGACGCGGTGCGGCTCCAGCTCGCCGCGGCCGTCGACATGCAGCACAGTGACCTTACCGCTGAAGGGAAGAACCTCCGGCGCACCGATGTGGGGCAGCAGAGTGAGAGCGTCGGAGATGAGCCGGCGATGGCAGCGCCACCACAGTGTCTCGGAGCACATGACCGCGAGCCGCTGCGCATCGGCGTCATCGAGGACGCGCCTGAGCGCTGCCGCAAAGG
>JAFALX010000403.1 GCA_019234035.1 Candidatus Dormiibacterota bacterium
GTCCGCCAGCAGGGCGGCGCCGTCGAGCTCCGTGCTGATGACGCCTGCGCCGTACGCCGCGCGCGTCGACATGCTCACGCGAGCACCTCCACCGGCGCGGATCCCTGCCGCGCAACGCGAAGCACGAAGTCGGCGACGCGCCCGGGAATGTCGACGCCGGTCACGTCGATGCTGTTGCGGAACTCCATGCCCGCGTTGACCTCGCTGACGAGGAGACGATCGCCATCCTCCAGGAGGTCGACCGCGAGCACACCGCCGCCGACAGCGGCCGACGCGCGCCGGCTCAGGCTCGCGATGTCCGCGGTCACCGGGCAGTTGCTCGTCGTCGCACCGCGCGCGGTGTTGGTGATCCAGTGCTCCGCGTAGCGGTAGATGGCGCAGATCGGCTCGCTGCCGATCACGAACACGCGGATGTCGCGCGCCGGCTTGTTGCAGTGCTCCTGCAGGTAGAAGACGGAGTGCTCGTGCGAGCCGAGGACCGCCTTGTGCTCGAAGAGCGCCTCGGCGGCGTCGCGGTCGTTGATGCGCGCGAGCAGCCGTCCCCACGATCCGGTGAGGGGCTTGAGCACCACCGGGTAGCCGATCTGCTCCGCGGCGTCGAGCGCCGACTCCGGCGTGAAGGCGACCAGCGTTCGCGGCGACGGGATCCCCGCCGCGGTCAGCGCGGCCGATGTCGACAGCTTGTCGTTGCACAGCGCGGTGACCGCGTAGCGGTTCACCGCCGGCAGACCCCACGCCTCGAACACCTGCAGCGCCGCCAGCGCATTGGTCTGCGACAGCGAGCGTTCGAGCACCACGTCAAAATCGCGCCACGGCACGTTGAGGTCGATCACGGTCTCGCGGTCGTCCACGCGCTCGACGTCCGCACCGCGCTGCACGAGCGCGTCACGCAGCAGCTTCTCCTCGACGCGCACGCGCGAGCAGAGCAGCGCAACCCGTGTGGCCATCAGATGCTCCGTCCCGACGAAGTCGCGGGAGACCGGGGTCCCCGCGAAATCCACAGATTTCGTGGGGTGGTCACTCGCCCCAGTCCTCCTCCTCGGGAGGAGCGAGCGTGAACACCGGCGGGTCGATCGTCACCACCTCGAGCTCGGCGCCGCATTCGCCGCACTGCACCACCTGACCGGGCTCACCGTCGGGGGGCACCGGCACCACCGCCTCGCACTCAGGACACATTGGCTTCCTCCAGCGCGGCCCAGCCGCGCGCCTTGATCATCTCGATCAGCGAGCCGTATTCCATGATCGTCAGCGCCACCCCCGACGGCGCCTCGCCGGCGAACGTGCGCCCGCCGCTTGTGATGACACCAGTGCGGATGTCGACCGTCATCTCGTCACCCTCCTGCACGGCGTCGTACACCTCCGCGCAGCGGATGATCGGCAGTCCGATGTTGGTCGCGTTGCGTGTGAAGATGCGCGCGAATCCCTGCGCCACCACGCACGCGATGCCGTTCTGCTTGATCGACAGCGGCGCGTGCTCACGCGAGCTCCCGCAGCCGAAGTTGCGCCCGGCGACGATGATGTCGCCCGGCTGCACCGTCGCCACGAAGTCCGGCCGCGCCTCGATGAAGCAGCCCTTGCGCAGCGAGTCGAAGTCGGTGGTGACGTTGTAGCGGCCCGGCATGATCGCGTCGGTGCTGATGCCGCTGCCGAACTTGTAGACACGTCCCATGATCAGTTCACCTCCGCGGGATCGGTGATGGCGCCGCGCAGCGCGGATGCGGCGGCGACGGCGGGGGACGCGAGGAAGATGCGCGCCTCGGGGCTGCCCATGCGTCCCGGGTAGTTGCGGTTGCTCGTCGACAGCGCGTTCTCGCCGGGTCCGAGCACGCCGTGCTGGCGGCCGAGGCACGGGCCGCAGCCGGGGTTCATGACGAGCGCACCAGCGCGGGCGAACGTCTCGATGTAGCCGCGCTCCAGCGTGTCGAGGTAGACCCGCCGCGAGCTGGGCACGATGACGGTACGGGTGCGCGGGCTGACCTCGCGGCCCTCGAACATCGCCGCCGCCAGGGCGAGGTCGCTCAGCCGCCCATTGGTGCAGCTGCCGATGAACACCTCGTCGAGTGGCGTGCCGGCGACGTCGTCGATGTCGCGCACGTTGTCGATCGCCGGATGCACCGCGACCTGCGGCCGGATGGCCGACGCGTCCACCTCCAGGGTGCGGATGTACCGCGGGTTGGACACGTGCACCTCGCGGCCGCGGCCGCCCGTGTAGGCGAACGTCGTCGCATCGGGCTCGACCATGCCCGCCTTGCCGCCGAAGTCGACCGAGAGGTTGCACAGCGTGAGGCGCTCGTCCATCGCCATCGCCGAGACGGTCTCACCGCCCCATTCGACGGCCATGTAGTCGGCGCCCTCCGCCCCGACCTGACGGATCACGTGGAGCGCGATGTCCTTCGCCTGCACGCCGGGCGCGGGCTCTCCGTTGACGTTGACGCGCACGGTCTCGGGAATGCGGAACCACGTGCGCCCGGTGGCGAACGTGACGCCGATGTCAGTGGACCCCAGGCCCGTGGCGAAGCAGCCCATGGCGCCGTACGTCGTGCTGTGCGAGTCGGCACCGACCACGATGCCCCCAGGCACCGCGATGCCCTTCTCCACGAGCACCTGGTGGCAGATGCCCTCGGCGAGGACGTTGGTCACACCCTGCGCCGCGCAGAACTCGCGGATCTGGCGGTGCAGCTCGGCCGCCGCCACCGTGTTCGCCGGCATCACGTGGTCGAACGTGAAGGCGATGCGCGCCGGGTCCCACACCGGCTGGTCCAGCTGCTCGAACGCCTTGATCGCCAGCGGCCCGGTCACGTCGTGCGCGAACGCGAAGTCGACGTCGGCGACCACGGTCTCGCCGGCGTGCACCTCGCGGCCGAGGCGCTGGGTGAAGATCTCCTCAGCAAGCGTGCCCATCTATCCGACTCCTTCCTTTGTCACGGCCCAGTGCATCAGCAATGCGTCCAGCTCGTCGTTGGCGAGCGGACCGTCGTCGCTGCGGCGCTTCACCTCGTTGGTCACCGCCCGCAGCTGGTCGTCGTCGAACGCGATGCCGAGCAACGCGGCCCGGTCGCGGATCGCGTGGCGGCCGACGAGCCGGTGCCCCGCGAGTATCTGCCGCTCCAGACCGAAACGCCCGGGGTCCATCACCTCGTAGGCGTGGGGGTCGGCCAGCACCGCCTTGGTGTGCATGCCGGCCTTGTGGTGGAACGCGTTGGCCGCCGTCACCGGCGTGTTGAACGGCACCTCGATGCCGAGGATCTCGGCGACCATGGCATCGATCTGGGGAAGCATCTCGAGGTCGTAGCGCTCCACGAGCTCCGGCTGCAGCGTCAACAGCCGGGCGATCATGCCGCCCAGCGGAACGATGCCGTTGCGCTCGCCGATCCCGAGGACGGTGACGTCGATGTGCGAGGCGCCCGCCTCGAGCGCGGCGAGTGCGTTGGCGATGGCGCAGCCGGTGTCGTTGTGTGCGTGGAACTCGATGTCGCATTCCACGTTGCGGCGGACCATCGACACGAGCTCGTACACCTGCCGCGGGGTGGCCACGCCCACGGTGTCGGCGAGCCCGACCCGCGCCGGCCGCGCCTTGTCGATGGCGCGGTAGATGCGCAGCAGGTCGTCGGGATCGGAGCGGAAGGAGTCCTCGCTGCTGAAGCGCGCCTCCAGCCCGGCGTCGGTGATGCGGCGCACCACCGAGGCGCCGATCTCGATGATCTCGTCGATCGAGTACCCGTGCGAGACGGTGCGCAGCGCCGAGGAGGTGGCGAAGAGGACGTCGACGCCGTCCACTCCGGTGTCGATCGCGAGCTGAGCATCGTCGTGGTTGCAGCGCACGTGGGTGAGGAGGCGGAAGCTGCGCGGGCGGGACGCCATCAGCCGGAGGTCGGCCGCGGACTGCGGCGACGCCAGCGGCGAGGTGAGCTCCATGTAGTCGACGCCGAAGTCGTCCAGCGCCTGCGCGATCTGGAGCTTCTGCTCGGGGGTGAAGTGCGCCAGCGCGAACTGCTCGCCCTCGCGGAGGGTGGAGTCGATGATGTGGAAGCGCTCGATCCTCATTCGATTTCTCGTGTCGGTGTCAAGTGTCGTCTCCGTGGGGGCTTGCGGGGGCTTGCCCCCGCTGGTTGGGGGGCTTGCGGGGGGCTGGCCCCCCCGCATGTCTCATGTGCGGGTCCGTCTGTGTGGTGGCGGGTTCTATGCGGCCGGGTTTTCTGGGGGGTTGCGGGGGGCGGAGCTCCCCGCATGGCAAACAAAAAGCCCCTTCGCGGGAAGGGGCTCTAGCTCGGATCCGGTGCCGATGTTTCGGCGCCGTCACCCAGTCCGCGTGGAAGAACCCGCTTCCCGAGTTGGGGCGGGCGATTTAGCGGTGCGTGCGTGAACGGCCATCGACGGTGGCGAGCGTAATCGCTGACCGTCGTTCGTGTCAACCGACGGACCTGTCGTATAGTGGTTGGACCATGGCTATCAACTCTCCAACCCTCGTCACCGTTTCCGACACCGCACTCGGGCAGCTGAAGGGGCTCATCGCCGAGCAGCCGGCAGACAAGCCGGTCGGGCTCCGCGTTTTCATCCAGTCGGGCGGATGCTCGGGTTTTTCGTACGGGATGGGCCTCGACGAGAACCCCCCGAAGGAAGACGACCATGTCATCGCCGTCGATTCCGGGCTGAGCGTGTACGTGGACTCGTACTCGGCGCAGTACATGGAAGGGGCGGAGATCGACTACGTCGACCAGCTGATGGGTGGTGGGTTCACGATCCACAACCCGAACGCGAAGAGCACCTGCAGCTGCGGGCACAGCTTCCAGACGGCCGACGGCGCGGGCGACGCTCGTCCCTGCGGTCACTGAGCCGTCCTCGACGCTGATCGAGCTTCCCTAGCGGCGCGCCCGTGCGCGCTCGCGTGAGGTGTCCCGGCCGCCCGCGGGGCTGATCACCGCGCATCGCGAGCTCGCCGTCGCGATCGTGCTGATCGCGTTGTTCGGCGCCATCTGGGCCGGCTACGTCGTTTCGCGGGTGCGGGGCGGCCGCCGTCTGGCGATCTTCGGGTGGGTGGCCACGGCCGCCCTGGTGCTGCAGGCCTTGTTTGGCATCGTCCTAGCCGCCGCTGGCGCGCGGCCCCAGGACGGCCTGCATTTTCTCTTAGGACCGTTGACGCTGCTAGCGCTGCCTGCCGGGCGCTGGCTCGCGCGAACCGAGCGCTGGACGGCGCGCACCCGGGCGATCGTGGTGGCCGGGGCTTGGTTGGTGACCCTCGGATTGAGCCTCCGCGCTGTCGGCACCGGTGGGGGAGTCGGCTGACCTTGAGACCCAGTTGATATCCGCTCCGGGCGTGATTAGAGTGGTCCGCGACGCCTGCCCCCGACAGGCTGAGAGAGAGACCAGGAGGGTCGCAAATGGAACATTTGCACGCGGATTTGGTGCGTCCGATCGCGTGGACCTACGTCAATGCGCTCCGCGGCGCCGGCATCGTGCCTGACACGTTCGAGGGGCTGACGATGCCATCGCCTGGCGATGCGGTGTACGACCTCAGCGGCGAGGTGCTGTTCCATCGTGTCCCGCTTGAGCGCGCCGATGGGGCGCGCCGGGCGTTCGCCGACATCGCTGTCCACCCCGCGCTGGGGCACCCGTTCCTCGCGGCGTCGGAAGGTGTGTGGTCGGGGCGCGACGCGGTGCGCAGCGCGATCGCCGAGGCGCGTGTCCGCGGCGTCGAGTTCGACAGCGTGCGCGTCGTCGCGTACAGCTATCCGAAACTGGCCGCGCAGTTCCTACGCAACGGCGATGAGGTCCTCATGCTCGAGCTTTTCACCAACGAACCGGTGCCGCGCGAGCCTGCACGCGGTGATCATCCGGGCAACTTCCAGCGCTGGTCGCTTCTCGAGTCGATCGGGGACAAGGCAGAAACCAACGCGCGGCTTTATGACACCCACGTCGGCGAGCTGCAGAGCTGGCTCACGCGAACCATCCCCACCAACGGCCACATGCCGCACGAGGGCCCGGGAGCGGCGCTCGCCGAGAGCGCTCGGCTCGAGTCCGTGCTGGCGCGGGCGAACCTGCAGGTGTCGTCGTCGCTGGAGTGGACGCAGCTGCTGTTCAGCAACTCCAACGAGCTGCACTACAGCCTGCGCAGCAGCGACCATCACCCGTGCTATGAGCTGCGCGGACAGGCGACATCGGTGTGGTGCGTCGCCGCCAGCGTGCAGATGATGTTCGACTTCTACCGATACGGCTTCTCGCAGGACGACATCGCCGCCGGGCTCGGACTCGGCACCCGCACCGCGCCACAGGGTCTGCCGTACGGCGATGAGTACAAGGTCGTCGACCAGCTTCAGGTGTGCACCGGCAATGCCCTGACGGCCGCACAGAACAGCTCGCCGACGTTCGCGCAGTTCGAGACGGAGATCGACGCCAACCGCCCGTGCATCAGCTTCATCCCGGGCCACTCACGCAGCGTCGCCGGCTACTACTGGACGATCCTTCCGTTCGGCACGGGGCCGCACCGCGGGCTCCTCGTCTACGACCCGTGGCCGCCGAACGCGGGCGTCATCACGCGCTACGAGAACTTCGACGCGCAGACGTACCGCGATACCTTCACCGCACACGTGACGCTGCACTGAGCATCGACAGTTCGCCGGGTGACGCTCGCCGTCGCGCTGCTGCGCTGCACGGCGGGCTCCCTGGCGAGCTCGCGGATCCGATCCCGATCCGATCGATCGACGGCGCGATGGCCGGCTGGTTCGTGCCGGCGCGCGAGGGCGAGCGCCTGGTCGGATTCCACCAGCTGCGCCCCGACCTCGAACAACTGCGATGGAGCGAGTTCGTCGCGGACCCGGGCTTCGCCTCGTGGACGGACCCGGGCGCTGTCATGGCGACAGCGGCGACGATGCTCCACCAGGGCGAGCAGCTGGGCGACCCGTTTCTGAGCTACGACAGTGTGCCCGATCGGCTGGCCTGGGTGGTTCCCGTCCTCGGCGGAGACGCGGGCGGGGTGATCTTCGTCGCAGGGAGCGCGGCGTGGCGCGTCAGCGGCGGGGATGGCTGACTACGTCGCCCGGGCGGCCATCTGACCCACGCCGGTCACCTCGTGTGAGAGCTCCTCGCCGCGTATGAACGCGAGCAGATCGGCGTTCACCTGGTCCTGCATCGTGGCCGTGAGGCCATGCGGTGCGCCGGCGTAGTAGATCTCCCGAGGGTTCGGCAGGATCTTGGCCGACTTCTTGCCGGCGTCGTGCACCGGCACGATCTGGTCGTCCTCGCCGTGCATCACCAGCGTCGGGATGTCCATCTTCTTCAGGTCCTCGGTGAAGTCGGTCTCGGAGAAGGCCTTGATGCTCGCGTACGCACCGAGAATGCCGCACTGCATCCCCCAGAGCCAGAACTGATCGAGCAGGCCCTGGGAGACGTTCGCGCCGGGCCGGTTGGCCCCGTAGAACGGGATGGCGAGACCCTTCCAGTACTGCGAGCGGTCGTCGCGGACACCCTTGCGAATGGCGTCGAAGACCGAGATCGGCAGCCCCTCAGGGTTGGCCTCCGTCTGCAG
>JAFALX010000039.1 GCA_019234035.1 Candidatus Dormiibacterota bacterium
GCGCGCTCGCCATACATGCCGCGGCGGCGGATGATCTCGAGCACGCGCTCCGGAACGAGGCCGTCCACGGCCTGACCTTCCGCCATGCGGTCGCGCACATCGCTCGCGCTCAGCCGCGGTGACGCCACCTCCACCAGCCGCGTGCGCGACGGATCGAAGCCGAGCGCCGCAGCTTCGCCGAGCGTGAGCGGCTCCTCGCCGCTGCGGTTGACGATGTCGAACCACTCGCGGGCGAGCAGCCGGTCCGCGTCGCGCCAGGTGCTGATGGAGCGCGCCGAGTCGGCGCCGAGCAGCAGCTCGAATCGCACCTCGGGGCGGAGCCGGTGCAGCTCGTCCATGCTCTCCGCCGTGTACGTCTCCCCGCCGCGGCGGATCTCGAAGTCGCTGACGGTGAACCGCGGATCGTCGCCGACGGCGGCTCGAACCATCTCCAGCCGCACCGGCGCGGGCGCATACACCGGCTTGCGCTCGCCGGGAAGGTTGTCGACGAGGAACCAGAACTCGTCGGGCTGGAGCAGACGCTGCGCCTGATCGGCGACCGCCATGTGACCGCTGGTCACGGGGTCGAACGTGCCGCCGAACACGACGATGCGCCTGCTCACCCGGCGCCCTCGCTGAAGAGGAACTCGCTCTCGCCGATGCGCACCGTGTCGCCCTCCACGGCGCCGGCCGAGCGCAGGCCATCGTCGACGCCGGCACGTCGCAGGCGGCGCTGCAGCAGCGCCACCGCGTCGTCGTTCTTGAGGTCGGTCCGCGCCACGATGCGCTCGACCACTGCCCCCGTGACCCGGTACGCCTCGCCCTCGCGCGAGATCGCGAAGTCGCGCTCGGACCGATGAACGTACCTGCGGTGCGACGGCCCCTCGGGTTCGACCGTCACCACGGGCTGCGGGATGCGCTCGGCGAGCGCCGCGGCAGCGTCCAGCAGCGCCTGACAGCCCGCGCCCGTCGCGGCCGAGATGGCAAAGGCGTCCGGGCGACCCTTGCCCAACGCGGCGGCAGCGTCCGCGCCCTCCGAGGTGTCGATCTTGTTGAGCGCGAGCAGCCGCGGCCGCTCCGCCATCGCCTCGCCGAACGCCCGCAGCTCGTCATCGATCACGGTGATGGCGGCCCGGGCGGCCTCCACGCCGGCGGCGCAATCCACGACGTGGACCAGCATCCGGGTGCGCTCCAGGTGGCGAAGAAACGTCTGTCCGAGCCCCGCGCCGGCGTGCGCTCCCTCGATGAGTCCCGGCACGTCGGCGAGGATCAACGTGCGGCCCCCGGACGTCTCGGCCACGCCCAGGTTGGGGAAGAGCGTGGTGAACGGATAGTCGGCGATGCGCGGATGGGCGCCGGTGAGCGCGGCCAGCAGGGTCGACTTGCCGGCGTTGGGCAGGCCGACCAGTCCGATGTCGGCGATGAGCTTCAGCTCGAGATGAAGGCTGCGGCGCTCGCCGCGGTCGCCCAACTCGCCGACGCGTGGCGCCTGCCTGGTGCTCGTGGCGAAGCGTGCGTTGCCGCGGCCGCCGGCGCCGCCGCGCGCGGCCACGACCTGCGTTCCGGGTCGGTCGAGGTCGGCGACAACGGCGTCGCCCTCGCTGACCACGGTCCCGGGGGGCACCTGCAGTCGCAGGTCCTCACCGTCGCGCCCGTGCCGCTTCGCCGCCTCTCCGGGGCGGCCGTCCTCGGCACGGAACACGCGCCGCTCGTGAAAGGCGCCGAGCGACGTGTCGTTGGAGTCCGCCACGATCACCACGTCGCCGCCGCGGCCGCCGTCGCCACCGTCCGGGCCGCCGGCGGGCACGTACTTCTCGCGACGAAAGCTCACCGCGCCACGGCCGCCGCTGCCCGCGGCGACCTCGAGGTCGACCTCGTCGAGAAACGTGCTCCCGGAGCGACCGCTGTCGGGCGGCCGCCTGCGCTCAGCCAGCCGCCTGCGCCGGCTCCGCGGGGATCACTTCCCGGACCATCTCGCCGACGCGGAGCACCGGGATCGCGCGGACGTTGGCGCGGGTGCGGTCGTGTCCGGTGTGGTCGAATGCGACGACGCCACTGGCGCGCGCGTACAGCGTGTGGTCGCGACCCACGCCCACGTTCTCACCGGCGAGGATCCTGGTGCCGCGCTGGCGGACGATGATGCTGCCGGCCATCACGACCTCGCCGCTCTGGCGCTTGACCCCGAGCCGCTTGGGCTTGCTGTCGCGGCCGTTGCGAGAGCTGCCGCCGCCCTTCTTATGTGCCATCTGCCTTCTTCCGCGGTCTCGCTGCGCGCTTGCCCGGCTTCGCCTCAGGAGCCGCTTCGAGCACCTCTCCCACAGCGTCGGGTTCCGCTTCCGCCGCGGCCTCGGGCTCGGGGGCTGTCGGCGCCGGCTCCGCCGCCGGCGCCGGCCGCGCACGCCTCTTGGGTTCCGCCGGCGCCGTGGCCGCCTCGGCCGCGGCCGCCTTGGCAGCGGGCTTTTCGTCGCGGCGCGCTGCGGGCTTGTCACCGCCGGGCGCGACCTCCTCCACGAGCAGCTCGGTCAGCTGGCTGCGGTATCCCAGGGTGCGGCGATGCCGCTTCTTCGGCTTGTAGGTGAAGACGCGCAGCTTGCGCCCGCGGCGATGCGCCACCACGGTGGCGAGCACGTGCGCGCCGGACACCGCGCCCGCGCCGATGTCGGCGATGGCATCGCCGTCCGCGACGAGCAGCACCGGCTCCAGCGTGACGCGCGAGCCGACCTCGGCGGTCAGCCGATCGACGAGGAGCCGGTCCCCCGGGACGACGCGGTATTGATGACCGCCGTGTTTGAGGATTGCGTACATGTGATGAGTCGCGCCGCGGAGACTGCTCCAGACCATGCGCACGCACGAGGACACGCGGCGACGCCGAACGAGAATAGCACGCTTCGAATCCCACCCTCGAATTGCACCCTCGTGAGGTGGGACCGGTTTGGGTCCCGGGACAAGGCGCGGCCAGATCCCGGCTAATGCGGCGTCGTGGTCGGGGTCGGCGCCGGCGTCGCGGCGGGTCCGACCACCTGGACGGGAGCGGCGTTGGTCAGCGTGACCTGGTCGCCCTCCTGGTCGGTCACCTGCACCGTGGACGTGTACGTTCCCGACGCGGGGGAGCTCGCTGTGCTCGCCACGAACACGATGTTGACGATCCCCGGACCGCCGCTGCTCGCCGCGGGCAGAGTCCACCCGCTGTAATACGCGAGCACTGAGCCCTTCACCGGATCGATGGGGTTGCTGCGCGAGGCGTTGCCGGTGAACGGCGTGTTGCTCTTCTGCCATGTCAGCACCGGCGGCAGTGTGATGAGGACCGTGACGTTCTGCGCCGGTCCGGTGCCCGTGTTGGTGATCGTCACCTGGTAGGTGGCGCTGCTGTTGCCGAAGAGCGTGCCCGCCTGCACGCGCGCGGTGACGTCGAGCTTCGGCGCTCCGTTGACGGTGAAGTTCACGGGGTCGCTCGACACCTCGCCCGCCGTATTGTCGCCCTGCGCGTGCGCGCTGAAGGAATAGCCGCCGGGCGGTGCGGTGATATCCGTGGTGAACGTGATGACGAGGCACGATTGGCAGAGCTGGCTGCCGCCCGTCGGCGCCGCCAGATTCCAGAACCCCCACGCGGGCTGCGACGTGCCCTCACGTGCGTCGACCACCTGCGTGCGCGCGTTGCCGAACCCGGTGATGCTCGACGTGCGGTACTTGATCGTGTTGGGAAGGTCGACGCGCACCTCGACACCAGGGGCGTCCGACGGCCCGTTGTTGGTCACGGTGATGGTGAACTGCGGCTTGTCCGCGGGCGTGAACGGTCCCTGCGACGCGCTCGTGAGTTTTACCGAGATCTGTCCATTACCGCCGCACGCGGCGAGCAGTGGCAGGGCCGCACCCGCCACCAGCAGGGCGATTGAGAACGAGGCGAGACGAGACCGTGTGCCGCTCAGGACGGGATCAGACTCGAGTCGGCGCGCGCATCGGCGTGAGCGGACGGCGCACCCGGGGCTGGGTGAGCGAGACGTCGGAGGGACGCGGCAACGGGTCCGGATAGCCGACATCGGTGAGCAGCTGCAGCGCCAGCCGCACGTCGAGCCCTATCACGGTGTCGACTCTGCCGCCGACGGCCTCGACCAGGTCGCCGCCTCCACCCTGGATCGCATACCCGCCGGCACGATCCAGGGGCTCCCCGGACGCGACGTAGCGGGCGATCTCCTCGTCGTTGTACGACCGCATCTTCACTGCGGATCTGCTCACACCCAGCGCCACGCAATCCGATTTCGTCCGCAAGGCGCAGACCCCGGTCAGCACGGTGTGGCGCCGGCCACGAAGCTCGGTGAGCATCGACTGTGCACGGTCCGGGCTCTTCGGCTTGCCCATCGGTCCGGCGGGGCCGACGACCATGGTGTCGGCTGCAAGCACAAACGTTCCGGCCGGGAGCGACTCGGCGATTGCGGCTGCCTTCTGATGAGCGATGAGCTGGACCGCGAGATCGGCACAGACACCGGGTGGTGGAGGAGCGTCCTCCGGAGGTTCGACGACGTTGAAGCGGATCCCGGCTCGGGTGAGCAGTTCCCGCCTGCGGGGCGACGACGATGCGAGTACGACCCGCATCACCAGCACGTCACGTCGGTCAAACCTCGAGCTTCTCCGCCAAGAAAACCGCTGAGGACGGCTGGCCGCAAATGGCCAAAACCATCGGTCCAGTTGATGCTAACACTGTGCACCGCAGATACGAAATGGGCACGAGTCCTACGCCCCGCCGAGATCACAGGAGCACCGAGACCAGCACGGCCGCGAGTGCCGCCGCTCCGGACAGCAGACAGACAACGCCGAGGCTCCGCTGCACACGTGACAGTGGCGCGCGCCAGCGCATCACGGCGCCCGCATACGCCGTCGCGCCAGCGAAGACCATCGCCGTGGCCAGGGCGGCCGCCCATGCCGGAAGCCCGGTGGGGACCACCAGTGCGAGTGCGATGACGCCGACTCCGGCGAGCAGCGTCGCTTCCGCCGCAGAGGACAGCCGCCACGACGAGATGAGAGCGGAGGTCGCGACCAGGATCGCCGCCGCCGTCGCAATCCGCGCGGCCAGCAGTGACGCGCCGGGCTGACCGACGATCGCGCTGAGCGACAGCGACGCGGCGCCGAACGCCAGCGCAAGCACCGCGGTGACCGCCGTCGCACCGCTGACCCAACGCCAGCCGGGACGGCCCGGCGTCGTCGCGGCGGCCAGCGCGCCGGCGATCAGGATCGCGACGACGGCCACGTCCGGGCCGGACCCCGAGCCCGGCGGCAGCGACGGAATCGGCGAGGACGGCACCGGCGCCTGCGCGACGGCGAGGTCGAGGAGCAGCAACGTGAACAGCTCCCGGGCGTCGAAGGACCAGAGCCCGGTGCGTCCGCCGAGCCGCTGTGCGGCCCACCCCGACAGCGCGAGCACCAGCCCGCCGGGGAACAGGCCCAGCGCGAGCACCGTCTGGGCGGCGCCGAGCGCGTCCACGTCAGCGCACCCCGAAGATCAACGTGAGGGCCGCGCCGGGCACGAGCCCCGCGACGAGCCCACCGCCGAACACGGTCCACGCCGCGCCCTCGTCGGTCAGCCGGCGCAACCGCAGCGGCTCGGCCGGCCTTCCATCGTCGCGTCGCAGCGATGCCACCAGCGCCGCGACGAAGAGCAGCACCATCACGACGGCCGCCGCCACCATCCCCCAGAACGAGCTCTGACTCAGCGCCTCGAGGACCGCGAAGCGACCCCAGAAGCTGGGGCCGGGCGGCAGCCCGCACAGCAGCAGCCACATCAGCGGACGGGCGCGAGGTCGCACGTCAGGCTCCTGCAGCAGCAGCGGCGATGTGGTCATGTGCGTCACCGCCAGGAGCAGGAGCGCCGGCAACGCCTGCGCCATGTGCCCGGTGCCGATGGCGGTCGCGGCGAGCGCGACGTCCGCAAGCAGAACGCGGACGTACCGCGCCCGCCCGCTGAGGCGGTGAGCGATCATCCCCTGCCACAGCGCGCTGGCCAGGCCGAGCACGGTGAGGATGCCCTCGAAGTACACCAGCGCCAGCGGCGGCAGTACCGGCTCGAGACGGAGCGCGGAGAGCAGGACCGCCGGCGCCAGCAGCACCACCCAGACGGCCGAGTCGGCGGCGGCCACGTTGGTGAGCGCGCCGATCGCCCAGCCGCCGAGCGGCAGCAGGCCGGCGATGGCGGCGATCCCGCTGGCAAGCAGCCCCGACGCCAGCACCGGCCGGGCACCGGTCAGAACCCCCGTGACCGGAAGAAATGCGGCTGCCGCGACCAGCGCTGCTGCACCGGGGACGGCGACGCGGCCGGCGGTGAACGTCGCGCGCCCAGGTGTGGTGGCGATCCAGCGCAGCGAGAGGACGCACAGGCTGCCGACGAGCGCCACCGCCCAGACGATCGCGTTGCCCGAGGCCAGCGCGACAACCACCCCGGCGGCGGCAAGCCCGATGGTGCGCAGCTGCGCGGCCTCAACGGACGGGGCCAGCAGCAACGTCGCCACCAGCGACCCGGCGCCCGCGGCGACGAGCCCCTGGGACACGCGGTCGAGGCTCAGCGTGGCGGGCGCGGTGCTCCCGGGAACCGCAGCAGACGCCAGTGAGGCCGTCAGCACGACCGCCAGCCCGGCGAGCGGCACGAGCACGCCGAGCCTGCGCAGGCGCAGTGGCGGCAACAGCGCCGCACCGGCGATCCCCGTTCCTGCCCAGACCGCCGCCACCGCCAGCGGGTTCATCCGGGGGCGTCGGCCACGGCCGGGCCGCGGCGTTCATGGCGCCCCGCCAGCCAGCCGGAGACCACCGCGGCGAGCGGGCCGAGCGACGCGGCGGCGGCGGCGCCCGCGACGGCGTCGGCGCCACCGCGCACGAGCCAGGCGGCCGCGCCGCTCAGCGCGATCATCGTCACGCCCGCAGCGAGGTCCTGCACGGTTCGGCCGGCGACCATGCGCAACAGCCCGCATCCCCACACGTACGCGATCGGGAAGAGGATGCCCTGGACGACGGCGACCTCGCCGATGGGCACGTTGAAGCTGACCCAGGATGCGATCGGAATCGCCAACGCGGCGGCGAAAGCACGGAGGCTTCGCGGCCCGAACAGCTGACGCGACGGCGCGAACGCGGGCACCCGCGGGTCGAGGCCCGCGACCCAGGGGAGGCTGCGGGCGGCGAGCCTGCTGAGGATGGCCCCGGCGACGCCGGCGACCGCGGCGATCGCGAGCACCAGCACCGCGGCACCTCCTCCGGTCAGCGCCACCGTCGGCGCCAGCCCGGCGGCCACCGCGACGAGCGCGACGAGCGTCGCGCCTCGGGTGTCGACCATCATCGCGATGACCGCGGCCACGACGCCGGCCAGCGAGAGGAGCGGCTCCGAGACCATCAGCGGATCAGCAGCACGGCCAGCAGACCACCCGCGGCGATGAGGGGCAGCTGCGGTTGCTGAGCGATCCAGCCGTCCAGCCAGGGCACGATGTCGCTCAGAGCTCGACGAGGCCCGCGAATGCGACGGGCCATGCGGAGCGGCAGTGCCACGGCGACTGTGGGCTGCGGGCGCGAGTGCGCCGGCGCCCCGTCACGCGGCGCCAGCAACGCCTCCGGAGCGCGAAGGCGTGCGCCGGACAGCGACAACGCCGCCAGGCAGCCCGCCCCCAGCACCACCGCGGCGACGACGAAATAGCCGCCGGGCCAGCCGCCCGCCGGACCCGACACCGCCGCGGCGCCCGCGTCGGCCAGCGTGCCGGGCGAGCCGATGGCGGCGTTGATCCAGCCCGCCAGTGCTCCCGGGATCACGGCGCCGGCCACGGACGCGGTCAGCGCCACCACGCCGAGGAGCGGCGGCCAGCCCGAGCCGCGCTCTGCGGGCCCGCCTCTGCGGAGGACGACGCCGGCCAGCCGGACCGAGCCGGCGACCGTCGCCAGGACTGCGAAGCCGAGCCCGAGGACCAGGGGCAGGCCGACAGCGCCCAGCCCCATCGCCGCGGTGAGCTCGAGCACGATCGCCGTCGCGCCGAAGCCCAGCGGCAGCCCGCCGGCGGCGATCAGGGCGGCCGCCGCGAGGCCTCGCTCCGTCTGCTCCGTGTCCGACCGCTCCCACAACACCGAGGACGCGACCGCGATCTCCAGCGCCGCGATGCCTGCGGCCACGGCGGTTGCCGCGATCGCCTCCGGCAGACCGGCGAGCGCGATCACCGGCCCCGCCACGGCGAGGCAGAGGCCGCGCCCGGCGCGTGACGCCGAGGTGGACCGCCACGCCAGCAGCGCCGCGCCACCGGCCGCGATGGCCAGTCCGGCCAGCACAAGCGTCACGCTGGCCGCGACCGGCTCGACACCACCCGATGCCTCGCGCAGCCGCAGCAGCATGACCGCACCAGTCGGGACCGCCGCGGTGGCGGCCCACGCTGCGGTCGTCACCGTCGTGCGCAGCGGCACCATCGCCGGTGCCAGCAGCCGGACGGCGGCGCCGAGCGCCCACGGCACCGCGACCGCAGGGGTGACGGCG
Source organism: Candidatus Dormiibacterota bacterium (assembly GCA_019234035.1). GTDB lineage: Bacteria > Chloroflexota > Dormibacteria > Aeolococcales > Aeolococcaceae > JAFALX01. The sequence continues at coordinate 8,468 of JAFALX010000039.1, forward strand.
CCGCCCGGCAGCGCGCTGAAGTCCGAGGTGCCGACCGATCCCTGCAGGTCCGCGGCGGCGGCGAGCAGCCCGAGCGCGCCGAGGTGCTCGAGCGCGAGCGCCGCGACTGCACCTCGTCCAGGCCGGCGTCCGTGCGGCGTGAGCAGCAGAAATGTGCCGATGTTGGCCAATTCGACCCCGGCGAACAGCATCACCGCGTTGCCGGCCACGGCCGCGACAACGCTGCCGAGCACGCACAACACGAGCGACATTGACTGGCGCGGATCGAGCACGCGAGGACCGACAAGCGCGAGCAGCGCGGCCACCGCAGCGGCGAGGGCAACGGTCACGCTCACGCTGTCCGCGCGGAACAGGTACGGGATACCCGGCATCGCCTGCCCGAACGAGGCGAGGATGCGACCACCGCCCACAACGGGGACGGCGTCCAGCGAGAGCAGGGCCACGGTCGCCAGCAGCCCCGCCATTGCCGGCCAGCGAGTCCAGACGCGGTGGCGTCCGCCACCGGCCGCGGCGATGCCGAGGGCGATGATCAGCGGCGCAGGGGTGAGCGCGAGGGAAAGTGCCCCCGACACCGTCAGTGCTGCACTCTCAGCGGGGCACTGGCGGGCGCTTCATCCCCGCCGGGGCCACGACCTCGGTGGCGCAGTACGGGCAGATCGACCACCCGAGGCGCAGCGCCCGGTCGCAGTTGGCGCAGCGCCGCGCGAATTGCGTGCGGCAGTACGGGCAGATGATGAACGTGCGCTCGATCTCGCGGCCGCAGTGCGGACATGGTCGCGTGTGCGACTCGCCGTTCGGGGACGGCTCGTACAGCTCCTCGAGCGCGCGCTCCTCGTCGATGGTCTGCGGCGGCCGCAGCACGAAGTACACGAGCGCACCGAGGAATGGCGGCACGAACGCCAGCACGATGGCGACACCGAACATCACCTGCGACATGGCGCGCCGGCGCGCGTCACGGATCACCGAAAACGCCAGCGCCAGCCAGAGCACGCCGATGTAGCCGACGATGGCAAGGATCGTGATCGTCGCCGCGGAGCTGTCTGCGATCATGGAGTCGCCTCGAGGCTCGTGCGCAGCAGCGCCGCCTCGGCTTGCGCGTCGGCCAGGCGGCGGCGCACGCCCTCGACCACGTCCGGCGGGGCCTGCTTGACAAATCCGGCCTGCGACAGCTGCGCCGTCGAGCGGGCGATGAGCTGTTCCAGCTCGGCCATCCGCTTGCGCTCGTGCGCGCGATCGCTTCCGCCGGACGCCGCCTGCACCACGACGTGGGCGCGCAGGCCACCGGCGCTGACGACATCGGCCTTTGTCCCGTTGGTGTGGGCCTCGACGAGCTGCGCGCGAGCACGCTCGGACACGAGCACCGCGGCGCGATCGAGGGGCAGCTCGCGCAGCTCACCGCTCACGACCACGCTCACGCGAGCTCGTTCGCCTCCTGTGCTGCGCGCCTGCTGCAGTGCCCGAATGCGCTCGACCAGCTCGATCAGCCAGCCGACCTCCTCGTGCGCGCGCAGCGACGTCTCGTCGCTCCAGCGCACGTCGGCAGACGGCCAGTCGCGCTGCTGCAGCGTCGGCGCGGCATCGGGGAGGTGCTGCGCGCACTCCTCTGTCAGAAACGGCATGAACGGGTGCAGGAGACGGAGGATGACATCGAGGGCAGTGAGCGCGGTCCAGGCGGCGGCATTGCGCGAGACATCGTCGACCGCGCCACCCAGGCGCAGCTTGGCGAGCTCCACGTACCAGTCGCAGTACGAGTGCCACGTGGTGTCGTACAGCCGGTTCATCGCCTCGTGGAACCGGTACGTGGTGAACGACTCATCGACGCCGGCGACCAGCTGCGCCAGCTCCACGAGCATCCAGCGATCCTCGGCCTGCAGCTCCGACCGATCCGGGGTCCGCGGAGTCCGCATCACCTCGCCGTCGCCGATGCGCGACGCCAGCAGGCGCGTGACGTTCCACACCTTGTTGGCGAACTTCCTGTATGCGTCGATGCGGTCCGCATCGAAGCGCACGTCCTGGCTGCCGGTGCCCACCGCCGCGGCCCAGGCGCGAACCGCGTCGGCGCCGTACCGGTCCACCATCACGAGCGGATCGACCACGTTGCCCTTCGACTTGCTCATGCGCGAGCCGTCCGCGGCCTGGATGATGCTCGTGATCATCACCGTGCTGAACGGCTTCGAGTCCGTGAACTTGAGCCCCGTCATGATCATGCGCGCGACCCAGAGAAAGATGATGTCGCGCCCCGTGACGAGCACATCGGTGGGATAGAAGTGCTGCAGGTCCTCGGTCTGCTCGGGCCAGCCGAAGATGGCGAACGGCCACAGCGCGCTGCTGAACCACGTGTCCAGCACGTCCGGGTCGTTGGTGAGCGTGGTGTCGCCGCACTCCGCGCACGACGTGGGCTCGTCGATCCAGGCGAAGGTGTGCCCGTTGCCGCACCTCGACACCGGGATCGCGTGCCCCAGCCAGATCTGCCGGCTGATGCACCAGTCGCGGATGTTGCGCATCCACGTCAGGTAGACGTCGCGATAGCGGCGTGGATGGAACGTGACCTCACCGGACTCGACGACCGCGATGCCGGGCTGTGCGAGCTCGTGCATGCGCACCCACCATTGCTCGCTCACCAGCGGCTCGAGCACGTGACCGCAGCGGTCGCAGTGACCGACGTCGTGCACGTATTCCTCGGCGCGCACGACGACACCCTGCGCACGCAGCGCCTGCACCACCGCCTCGCGGGCGTCGTCCGCGGGCAGCCCATCGAACTGCGGCAGTGACGGCACGTTCATGGTGCCGTCGGCGGCGATGACGCTGATGATCTCGAGGTTGTGGCGGCTGCCGATCTCGTAGTCGGTGGGGTCGTGACCCGGCGTCACCTTGAGCGCGCCGGTGCCGAACTCCGGCTTCACGGCTGCGTCGGCGACGATCGGCACCTGACGTCCGCTCAGCGGCAGCGTGACGGTGCGGCCGACAAGCCCTGCATATCGCGCGTCACCCGGTGACACGGCGACGCCGGTGTCGCCGAGCATCGTCTCCGGCCGCACCGTCGCCACCACGATGTCGCCCCCGCCGTCGACGGGATAGCGCAGGTAGTACAGCGTGTCGCGGTGCTCCTGCCACTCGATCTCCTCGTCGCTGATCGCGGACTGGTCGCGGGGGCACCAGTTGACGATGCGCGGACCGCGATAGATCAGGCCTTCATCGAAGAACGCCTTGAACGCGACACGGATGGCGCGGACGTACTCGGGGTCGAGCGTGAAGCGCGAGCGCGCCCAGTCACAGGTGTAGCCGAGACGCCGCATCTGCTCGTAGATGCGACCGCCGTACTCCTCGTACCAGGCGTCCACCCGCGTCTGGAATGCGGCGCGACCGAGTGCCTCCTTCGTGGTCCCCTCGTCGGCCAGCTGGCGCTCGATGACGTTCTGCGTGGCGATGGCGGCGTGATCCGTTCCCGGGCACCACTCGACCTCGAACCCCGCCATCCGCTTCTGGCGCACGAGCGTGTCCTGAATGGAGAATCCGCAGGCATGCCCCATGTGCAGGGCACCCGTGATGTTTGGTGGCGGGAGCGCGATGACGTAGGTGGGTCGCGTGCTGGTAACGCCGGCGTGCCCAATGCCGAGCTCTTCCCAGCGCTGCCGCCAGCGCAACTCCACGCTCGTGGGATCGAAGGTCGTTTCCATGGAGCGTCGAGACCTAGGAGTATATGGCCGGGGGACGGTTCAGGCCGAGAACGCGGCAATCGTCAGCCCGCTGTCGGGATTGCGCCACCTCGGTGCAAACGGGCTGCGCGAATACACGAGCTGTGGCCGGGTTGCGCCGAGCGAGCTCGCCGCGTCGCTCACTGAAACCGACGGAAAGGATTGCGGGGCCGAGGCGCCGCGGAGCGTGAGGTCGTCCACTGCCGAGTAGTAGGCGCGGCCGGCACAGTCCACGAGCAGCGCAACCAGTCCGGCGACGATCGGGCGCTGGAGGCCCTGCTGGCTGGACTGCAATGGGACGACGAGAGCATCGGGCCTGGTCGGATCGAGCGAGTGCACGCGCACCGGTTCGCCGGCGACGGTGCCGATCAGCCCGGGCGCGACGGCGCTCGCCGCCTGGGCGGCGAAGCCCTGAAGGCCGAGCGTGTCGGACGGATCCTGCGGCTGATCGAACCCGCCGAGCGATCGCAGCCGGGGCGGCAGGCTCGGGATGGGCTGCGGGAACGAGCACGAGGAGCCGCCGCCGGAGGTGACGTGCACCAGCGTGACGACGAGGACGACGGCGATCGCGACTGCCAGTGCCGCGATCGCGGCCCAGCGACCGAGACTCAGGCGGTGCGGCCCTGCGCGGCCTCGTCCACGTCAGCGCCGGCCGCCACGCGGCGCTTGGGCTCCTCGGTGAGCAGCAGCGGCTCGACGCCGTCGACGATCGCCTGCTCGGTGATGACGCAGCGCTTGATGTCGGGCCGGCTCGGCACCTCGAACATGCTGTTGAGGAGCACGTCCTCGATGATGGATTTGAGCCCGCGCGCGCCGGTGCCGCGCGCCAGCGCGCGCTCCGCGATTGCGCGCAGCGCGCCGTCGTGGAACACGAGCTCGACGTCGTCCAGCGCGAAGAATTTCTGGTACTGCTTGACGAACGCGTTCTTCGGCTCGGTGAGGATGCGGATGATGTCCTCTTCGTCGAGGTA
>JAFALX010000123.1 GCA_019234035.1 Candidatus Dormiibacterota bacterium
GAGGAGCTCCTCGTTGGTCGTCTCGAGCTCCTCGTTGGTCGACTGCAGCTCCTCGTACGCGGTCTCCAGCTCCTGCCGGCTGCGCGTCAGCTCGGTCTGCAGCCGGTTGGACGCGCTCACGTCCTTGAACGTCACCAGCGCGCCGAGCTGCTCTCCGTCGGGGTCGGCCAGCGGCGCCACCGTCACGTCCAGGAATTGGGTCCCGCCGTTCTGCGTGGCACGTTCCACTCCGGCGATCTGCAGGACGCGGCGATCGTGCAGCGACTGCTCGATGACCGAGCGCAGCTCCACCGGGCGGTACGACACCTCGACGTCCTGCAGGCGGCGGCCGATGTCGCGCAGGCTCACGCCGAGCGTCTGCCGCGCCATCTCGTTGGCCATCACGAGCACGCCGTCGGCGTCGACGACGATCATCGCGTTGGAGTCGGAGTCGAACGCCGCCTCACGCAGCCGGACCTGGCGGCCGACGTGGTTGCCGATCAGGTCGTTGTTGCCCTGCGCGAACAGCCGCAGCCGCGAGCGGAAGCTCGGCGAGTTGACCTTCGTGAAGATGCGCTGCTTCATGTCCAGCGGCACGAAGAGGTTGGCGTGCGTCAGCAGCATCTCGGCGCGCCCCACGAAGAGGAAGCCGCCGTCGTTGAGCGCGTAGTGCAGCCGCGCCAGGACCCGAGCCTGGGTCTCGGCCGTGAAGTACATCAGCGTGTTGCGGCAGATGAGGATGTCGATGCGCGAGATCGGCGCGTCCTGCAGCAGGTCGTGGCGCCCGAAGATGACGCAGCGGCGCAGGTCCTGCGGGAAGACGCCGCGCTGGCCGTGGATCTCGAAGTACTTCGCACGCAGCTCATCGGGAACGGCCTGCAGGTCCTTGAGCGAGTACACGCCCTGGCGCGCGCGGTTGAGCGCCTCCTCGTCGACGTCGGTGGCGTAGATCTTCACGCGCTGGCGGAAGTCCTCCGCGCCGATCTGCTCGGCGAGGAGCATCGCGATGCTGTAGGCCTCCTCGCCGGACGCGCAGCCGGCGCTCCAGACGCGGATCGCGTCGTCCCTGTTCCGCATCGCAACGATCTGCGGGAGGACGTCGTTGCGGATGCGCTCCCACGCCTGCGGGTCGCGGAAGAAGTTGGTGACGTTGATGAGAATCGTGTCGAAGAGCGCGGCGTACTCGTCGGGGTGGACCTGCAGGTAGTCGACGTACTCGTCGTAGGCGTTGAGACGCAGCTGGTCGAGGCGCTTCTGCACCCGGCGCGCGAGCGACGAGCGCTTGTACCCCGTGAAGTCCGAGCCATGTGTCTCGTAGAGGAACTGCAGCAGCGCGTCGAACTCGCTGTTGTTCTGCACCGCGTCGGTGATCTGGTCGGTCATTGCAGTGGCGCCCTGATCAAGTCGGAGATGGTCGGTCCGATGTCGCGCAGCTCGAGCACCCGGTCGGCGATGCCGGTGCCGATGGCGGCGTGCGGCATCCCGGTGAACTCCGCGGTGCCCTCGTCTTGCACGACAACCACTCCGCCCATCTTTTTGACTGCGCGTATGCCCATGGCCCCGTCCTCGCCGGTGCCGGACAGCACGACTGCAACGAGGCCCGGGCCACACGCCGCGGCTGCGGACTCAAACAATAGATCAGCGGACGGTCGCAGAAAGTGCACCAACTCTGTATCCGCAAGCGTGACGGATCCGTCGGTGTTGACGAGCAGGTGGCGGTCGGGGGGCGCGATGTAGACGACGCCGTTGCGCAGCACCTCGCCGTCGCGGGCCTGCCGGACGTCCAGGAGGGTCTGGCGGGCCATGATGGCCGCCATGTGCGACGGGTGACGCGGCGCCAGGTGCTGCACGACCACCACCGGCGCCGGCAGGTCGATCGGCAGCGACGACAGCACAGTGCCGATTGCGTGGATGCCGCCTGCCGAAGCCGCGAGGGCGACGAGGCGCACGGGTGTGCGCTGCGGCTCAGGGTGCGTCGGCGCTTCCGCCACCGCGTCCAGGGTCACAGTGTCGGTGTCCGCCCGCCGGGCTCCCGTCACGGTTGTTTTCGTGGCGATTCCTCAGTCGCATGCTACCAGGGCCTCTGAGCGCTGATGAACGCCCGCCTGGACTAGCATCCGGCGCAATGGCACGGCGCGCGAGAGTCCCCGTGGGTGTCGAGGCGGGAGCCAAGCGCGTGTTCGCCTTCGCGGTCGACTGGCCCGGCTGGTGCCGCACTGCCAAGACCGAGGCACTCGCGCTGGAGGCGCTTGCCGCATACGGGCCGCGGTACGCGCCGGTTGCGGCCGAGGCAGGGGTCGCCTTCCCGAAGCAGTTCGACCTCGCCGTCGCCGCCCGCGTGCCGGGGACGGCGACCACCGACTTCGGCGCACCGGACGCGAGGTTGCCGGGCGATACGCGGCCGCTGCCCACCGCCGAGGCGGCGCACCTCATCGCACTGATGCGGGCGGGATGGGCCGTGCTCGACGACGTCGCGTCGCGCGCACCCGAGGCGCTGCTGAAGGGACCTCGAGGCGGGGGGCGTGATCGCGACAGGATGCTCGATCACGTGCTCGGCGCGGAGCAGGCGTACGCGCGCAAGCTCGGCGTGCGCCTCACGCAGCCGGCCACCGGCGACACGGCGGCGATCCGCACGTTCCGCGACGTGATCGCGGCGGCGCTTCAGGCGCGGGCGGCGGACCCGGCGACGGATTCCGTGTCGCCGTGGCCCGTCCGCTATTTCATCCGGCGCCTGACATGGCACGCGCTCGACCACGCGTGGGAGATGGAGGACCGCAGCCCCGCGTAGCCCTGTCGCGTCAGTGCGCGCGACTGTGCGCGGCCGGCTTGGTCAGCGGCTCGCGTCGCGGTGGGATGGCCGGTCGCCCGCGGCGGAACAGGCTGAGCAACAGCGTGTCGAGCCCGGGGAGCCCGGGCGTCAACGCCAGGATCGCGAGCAGGATCGGCTCGTACATGAAGTCGTACGTCCACGCGCCCGCGCCCACCGACCAGAGAAACAGCAGCAGCGACATGGCGAGCCCGCCCAGCGCCGCAATGCGGCCGAGGATGCCCAGCATCAACCCGAGCCCGACGGCGAGCTCGCCGCCCGTGAGCACCCAGGCGAGGACGTTCCAGTGCGGCAGCACGAACCCCGTCGCGAAATCGCGCAGCGGGCCGATGCCACCGTTATGGACATTGGCGGCAATAATGTTGTACGCGCCGCCGCGGTTGATGAGGTACTGACTCCAGGGCCCGAGGCTGAAGGCGCTGAAGTCGAACAGCTTCGCGAGCCCGTTGCTGAAGTACACGATACCGAGAAAGGAGCGGATGGCGACGAGCGACCACTGCGACCTGGCCGCCTTCATGGGTGCGCGTACAGCGAGCCGGTCAGTCCGACGACCCAGGCGACGACGATCGCGCTGACGACCAGCGCGAGGGCGAGCACCTGCAGCCCCACGAGGAGCCGGATCGGCCTCATCCGGGGCGCCCCGCCGGGTCCTGAGGCAGGAGGCGCCCGGTCACGGTGGGGTTGCTGAAGTCGACGTGCTCGCCGAGGTAGAGCTGTGGCGTGCCGCGGCGCACGTCGATGCCATCCACCCACTTGATGTTGGACTCGCCGACCGTGCCCGGGATGATGAGCCGCAGCGGATAGCCGTGCGCGTCGTTGAGGCGGGCGCCGTTGACGTGCGTGCACAGCAGCGTGCCCGCGAGCACGAGGTCGGAGCGCCGGTGGTCCCAGTGGTAGCCGCTCGTGGAGCGGATGTCGGCATGGCTCCAGTCGAGGTGCGCGCCGGCCATCGCCAGCAGCGTGGAGAGGGGCACGCCGCGCCACGTGCGCGTCGCCGACCAGCCGGTGACGCAGTTCAACGCATAGGTGCGCTCCACCCAGGGGAGATTGAGGACGTCGTCCTCGGTCAGCGCCAGCGGGTTGTCCACCTCGCCGGTGACGCGCAGCCGCCACACGGCGACATCCACGTGCTGCATGCCGCCCTCGAAGTTCATGACAGGAAAGTCCAAAGCTCCTGACCCGGCGCGGCGCGGCATCAGCCACGCGAATGCCGGCGACGGCCACCCCGATGCGCCGGCGCCGAGCGCGGCGCCTGCCGCAAGCGCAGAGCCCAGAAGGACGCGTCGCGTCACCCTGCCGCCGAACGGCTCGCGCACCGGGGCGCCATCGCGTTTGCGCATGATGGCCGGCCGTCCGGCGAGGTCGGCGGCGGCCTCACGGTGCGCCTGCACCACGTGGAGGAACAGGTGCACCGTCAGCACGGCCACGAACGTGAAGGCGGCGACGTTGTGGATCGCCGTCCACGGCCAGCCGAGTTGGTTCTGAAAGCTCCACATCTCGACGCCGCTCGCGAACAGGCTGATGCCACTGACGATGAGCAGCGGCGCGATGAGCCGCGCGGTCCACGACGGCGGGCCCGCGGCCTTGTAATGGCGGCCGCGCAGGTAGTACCTGCCGAAGCGCCAGCCGGTGCTCGCCAGCTTGAGGCCGAGCAGCGGCATCAGCGCGAAGCCGACGAAGAAGTGGACCGGCCGGACGATGTCGTACGTCGGCCCGTTGAAGAACCCGACGTTGTAGGTGAGCAGCGCGAAGAACACCGCGCTGGCGATCTGCAGCACCAGCAGCGCCAGCAGCAGCACCCCGAGCGTGGAGGTGAACCGCGTGTTGCCCGCAACGCCTGCTGCTCCGCGGGCGTCCCGCTCGGCCCGCCTGGCGCCGGCGCGCGCGTCCGAGGTACCCCCGCTCGAGGCGCGGCTCACGCGGGCGTCTGGGCGCTCGGGAAGGTGGGGCTCTCCTGGCATGCGTCGTCAGTCGCTATGAAAAGCCACTGCGCGCCGCTGTGCACCTTGGATTTCGCGATGCTGCCCGTGGCCGTGCCCGAGCCGCCGGCGGTCAGGAGCACGGCGAACCCGTCGGTGACGTCGACCGCGAGCAGCTCGTCGCCGACGGGCGACCCCGGCCCGGCCTGCAGCGGCGCCTGCAGCGAGTACGAGGAGCCCTGGCTGGTGATCGTCGGATCGGCGGTGAACGACGGTCCGCGGCCGGCGGGCTGCGGCTTCAGGCGGACGTCGTACGCGTTGTCGCCGGAGTTGAGCGACTTCAGGTTGTGCCCGGGGTCGTACACGAAGCCCGGAGCGAAGACGTGCACCGGGGTGTTCCCGGTCGCGACGTTGTTCAGCGAGTACGTCCCGTCATGCGCGGCGACCACCGAGGTGCGGCGGCTGCCATTGCCGACCACGACGACCGCGCCGGGAAGCGCCTGCCCGGCGGAGTCCATGATCTTGCCGCTCAGCGAGGCGTCGTTGCCGCCCCCGCCACAGGCGGCCACGGCCACGAGTGTCACCGCGATGGAGGGGGAGACGAGCCACCGCGGTGCCCGTGTGAGGTCGCGCATCCGCCTCATGGGTGCGCGGGCACGATGCACGGCAGGAGGTCACGCGTGGGCATGCGCGCGGTACGCGGCGACGAAGAGGTTCGCGATCTGCTCGTCCCCGAGCGCGCTGGGGTGCAAACCGTCATCCGAGATGTACTCCGGGTGGCTGGTGATGTCGTAGCTCCGGCTGCGAAGGTCGACGATGATGCCGTTTTCGCGCGCCGCCACGCTCTGCACCGCCGCGTCGTACGCGTCGATGGCCACGTCCACGGCCGCCGGCGGCGGCAGCGACGCCCCTGGGGGGAGCGGGCACTTCGCCGTAGAGCCCGGCACACCGACGCACGCGTTGTAGGCGGGCAGCCCGTCGATGTGCGGCGCCGCGGCGATCAGCACCGTCGCGCCGGCCGTGCGCAGTGAGTGGACGATGGTGTCCAGGTTCGCCTCGTATGCCGTGGGCGTCACCTGTTGGACAAGGTCGTCGATGGTGAAGAAGACGGTGGCGACGGTGGGATGCACGGCCAGCGCCTGCGGCAGCTCGCGCTGCAGCGCGTCGGCGGTGGTGATCCCCGGGATCGCGAAGTTGTAGTACGTCGACGCCCGGCTCAGCGCCTCGTTGTAGAAGAGCTGCGACCAGACGAAGCGCAGGCGAAGTGCATCATCGAGGCCCACGCCCGCGGTCTCGCTCGTGCCCAGCGCGACGTAGACGTCGGGATGTCCCGCGGGCGGGACCACGATGCCCGAGCCCGGGATCGCCGACGACGGCGCCGCCCCGCAGGCGGCCAGCACCACGGCCGTCGCCAGGGCCGCCACACCGCCCATGAGAGCCCGGCGCCGAGCCGGCCGCCGCACAGCGCCTGGCGTCACAGCGCCCCCACCGCCTCCCGCGCCGGCAGGCGCGCGGCCCGCAGCGCCGGCCACGCCGCGGCGATCAGCGCCAGCACCGCCGCGCCGGCGACGCCGATCAGACTCGTGGCCACCGGTGCGCCGCCGAGGTCGACACCGAGGAGCCCCTGCGAGACCAGGTAGTCGTTGACGATGTGCGAGACGACGGCGATCGTCGCGATGCCGAATGCGGTGCCGATCAAGCCGCCGCTGACTCCACAGATGAGCGCCTCGACCAGGAACCATCGCAGCACGTCGCGGTCGTGGGCGCCGATCGCCTTGAGCACGCCGATCTCGCGGCGCCGTTCGCGCACGGCGGCGAGCAGCGCGTTGGTGATGCCCAGCGCCGCGATGAGCAGCGCGATGACCCCGATGGCGCCCAGCACCATGTCGACGACCTGCAGGTACCGCTGCACCGATGCGATGAGATGCTCCGGCGCCGTCGTCGCGAACCCGAGGGCCGTGATCTCGGAGCGAACGGTATGGATCGTGTCGAGCGAGTCGGCCACGACGACGAGCGACGAGTAGGTGGACGCCGGCAGCGGCAGCCCGAAGCTGTTGCCGTCACCCCCGGCCAGCTGCCAGGCACGCTGTGCGTTGGTGAGCGTGCTCGAGGTGACGAGGCCGCCCGACCCCAGGTCCTGCGCCACCACACCGATGATCACGCCGCGCGACCAGCGGCCGCGGATCGTCTGTCCGTCGGGGGACACCTGCGGCGAGCCGATCTCGATCACCTGCCCCAGCACGGCGGCCGGCTTGTTTGGGTCCAGGTGAACGTGATCGAAATAGCCAAGAGTGACTGCAACTTCCGAGGTCGACCCCTCCGCGGGGAGGCGGCCGGCGAGCACCGTGATGGGGAGGTTGTTGGCCTGCTTGAAGTCGATGCCGATGGCGCTGTCGCTGTAGGGGCGCGCCAGACCGCGGTCGGGGTCGTCGCCGGTGTACCCGGACAGCGCGCTCCCGATGGGCGGCGGCAGGACGTACACGTCCTGCGACTGCACCGTTGTGACGGTGCTCACGTGCGGCAGCTGTTTGACCGACCGCAGCGTTTCCGCGTTGATCGGCTTCGCCGTCCCCAGCCTCGGCGTGTCGGAGTCGATCTGTGCCGGGTCGACGACGTTGGCGTCGACGGTGATCGCGGTGGCCGGTCCGCCCTTGCCCAGCTGCGCGATGACGCGCGTCTCGGCGATGACGGCGATCGACGCCAGCGCGACGAGCAGCCCCGTGCCCAATGCGACCGCCGCGATGGTCAGCGCGGTGCGCGCCGGCCGGCGCACCACGCTGCGCAGCGAGAGCACGATGCCGTCGCGCCAGCTCACGCCGGTTCCCCCACGAGCTCGGGCGCGAGGCGACCCTCGCGCAGATGCAGGCGATGGGTGGCGCGCGCCGCGACCATGGGGTTGTGGGTCACCACGACCAGCGTGCAGCCGTTGTCGACCCGAAGCCGTTCGAGCACGTCGAGCACGCGCTCCGCCGACTCCTCGTCGAGGTTGCCCGTCGGCTCGTCGGCGAGGAGCAGATGCGGACGGCTGCTCAGCGCGCGGGCGATGGCGACGCGCTGCTGCTCGCCACCGCTCAGCTGCTGCGGGCGATGACCGGCGCGGTCGGTGAGCCCGACGTCGTCCAGGATCTCGTCGGCGCGCCGCATGCGCTGCTGCAGCGGGATGCCGGCGAGGCTCAGCGCGAGCATCACGTTCTCGCGCGCCGTCAGCACGTCGAGCAATCCGAAGTGCTGGAACACGAACCCGATCACGCGGCTGCGGTACTCGGCGAGCTCACCGCGGCGCAGCCCGCGCAGGCGCGTCTCGCCGATCCAGATCTCGCCCTCGCGGATCGGCTCGAGGCCGCCGAGCAGGCTCAGCAGCGTGCTCTTGCCGGCCCCCGAAGGACCCTGCAGCGCCACGTGGCTGCCGGCTTCGATGTCGAAGTCCAGGCCGCGCAGCACCGGGACGGCGTGCCTGCCCCGGCCGTACTCGTGCTGCAGCCCGCGCACGGACACGGCGACGCCACGCGCGACCGCATCGCTGCCGAGCATCAGCGGATGAGACCCAGCGCGGTGAGCTCGGCGTTGGCGGCCTCGGTGCGGTCGACCGGCTGCTCGTCCGCCACCCACATCGCGAGGTCGCGCAGCTCGGCGGCTCGGTTCGCCTCCGCGCGGAACCCGAGCAGCCGACCGGCGCGTTCGGTGCTCGCGAAGCAGTGGCGGACGTCGCCCGCGCGGTACCGCTGCGTGATGTCGGGCTCGAGATCGACGCCCAGCTCGTCAGCCAGCGTGCGCGCCAGCCCGGCGATCGTCAGCGTCTCCCCCGTGCCGATGTTGATGGCCGCCCCGGCCGCGTCCGGCGCGTCCATCGCCAGCAGGTTGGCGCGGACGACGTCGCTGACGTGCACCAGGTCGCGCTGCTGACCGCCGTCCTCGAAGACGGTCGGCCGGCGCCCCGACCGGAGCTGCGTGGCGAAGATCGCGGCGACGCCGGTGTACGGGTTGGACAGCGCCTGACGGCGCCCATAGATGTTGAGGTAGCGCAGCGCCACCGTCTCGATCCCGAAGCTGCTCCCCGTCACGAGCACGATCGTCTCTGACGCAAGCTTTCCGATGGCATACGGCGAGGTGGCGCCGAGCGGCTTGTCCTCATCCGTCGGCACCGGCGAGACGAAGGCGGCGCACCGCGGACAGCGCGGTTCCCACAGGTGCGCCGCGAGATCGCGCTCGTCGCGCGGGGCCGGGCGCACCGGGCCGTGCTGGGCACACGAGTAGGCGCCGTCGCCGTAGACCACCATCGACGACGCGGCGACCACGCGCTGCACCCGGTCGCGCCGGGCGACGACCTCCTCCATGAGCACCGCGGTCCCCACCGCGTTGACGTCGATGTAGCGCTCGATCTCGTACATCGACTGGCCGTTGCCGACCATCGCGCCCTGGTGGAACACGACGTCGACACCGTCGAGGGCGCGGCGCACTGCATCGCGGTCGCGCAGGTCGCCCTGCACCAGGTCCGCGCGGTCGTTGCGAAAGCGCGCGACGCCACCCTCGTGCGCCTGCGGGTCGAGGGAGTCGAGGACGCGCACCCGGTGCCCGGCTGCGACGAGCGCGTCGACGAGATGCGAGCCGACGAAGCCGCAGCCGCCGGTGACGAGCGCCGACCGCGGGGTCGTGGGTGCGCCGGTGACGTGTGCGTCGCTCATGGCAGCTTCCACAGCGTGACCCCGCCGCCGCTGGCGATGACGCGGTAGTGCCAGCCCGGCATCCGCGCCACAGCCTGCGCGTACCCGTCGCGCGACTCGCTCGAGAACGGGCCCTTGATGTCGAGCACGACGTAGGGCAGGCCCAGCCCGCCGGGGAACTCGAAGATCTCCTGGCGATCGCTGATGTGCGGCACCACGCCGCTCGATGCCGCCACCGGGGCATTGCTCGGGATGTGATCGAGCACGGCCTTGATCGCGGAGAACTTGGAGATCATCGCCACCTCGCCGGGATCGAGATACTGGCCACCCGACGTCGCGACGACGATCCAGTATCCGGCAGCAGCCGCGGCGAGGAGCGCTGCCGGCGCCGCGCGCCACAGCACCGGAAGCGGCGGCATGCGGCGCCAGCCCAGCAGCGCGCACGCGAGCAGCAGTGGCGCGGCCTCGAGCCCGTACTGCATCTGGACACTGCCCTGCACCGGGTTGTCACTGAGCAGCGCCACGAGCAGCGGCGGCACGGCGCCGAGCACCGCCCAGCCCGAGAGTAGCGGCAGCAACGCCAGCGGCAGCAGCGCCACCGCCCAGCCCCGCAGCGCCGGAGCCGACACCAGATGCGCGAGCACCGCGCCGGGATGTGTCAGGCCGGCGCGGAGATCGCTGCCGATCGACGTCGAGCCCGGCGACAGCCAGGAGTACGACGCGGCGAGGTCGCTGGGCTGTCCGCCGCGGAAGAACGGCATGACGAAGAGCACGACGACGAGAAAGCCCGCCAGCGCGAGCGGCACCGCGATCAACCCGAGCCGCTCACGGTCCGCGCGCCACGCCACCCACCCAACACCGGCGGCGACGAGGAGCGCGTCCTCCTTGATCGCCGCCAGGAGCACCAGCAGCAGCACAAAGCGGAGACGGCGCCGTGTGGCCGCGGCCTCCAGGGCGAACAGGGCCACCGCAGGCGTGAGCGCCTCGGTGTGGAAGCCGACGGGCGCCGCGGTGGTCAACAGCGGCGACACGGCCAGCGCGAAGGCGGCGATCACGGGCGCATGCGGGCGTCCCGGCAGCCACACGCGCGCCAGGCGCGCGGCGGCGATGGCGGCGGCGCCGAAGGCGGCCGACTGCACGAGGATCAGCCAGATCGGCGTCTGCACGATCCGGTACAGCTGTGCGATCAGCCCGAAGCTCGGCGACCAGTGCTCGCCGAGAAACGAGTAGGGGAGAAAGGTCGTGAGCATGAGATGTCCGTTCGCCGTGTTCGACGCAACCTGGTCGAAGAACCCGAGGTCGTACGCGGGCATGTAGAACGAGTAGAAGCGCAGCGCGCTGACCGCGAACGAGACGAGCGTGACCACCGCCGCGATCAGCAGCGGACCGTGGCGGTCGAGCCACGCCAGGACACGCTCGCGAGCCCGGGTCTGCTCGTTCGACGACTCGGCCGAGGCCCGCTGCTTGCTCAAGACGGACGCCGTTCGCGGCGCGCGCTCCGCCGCGCGCCGGTCGCGCACCTCGCCGCGCAGCACCTGCAATCCCGGACGGTCGTCGATGTCGTACCAGGGCCGCAGCACCAGCGGCCTTCGCCCGCATCGACGCAGCGCCCGCTCGGTGGCGCGGCAGGTGCGATCGCTGCTCCACGGCACCGCCCGCAGCGCATCGCCGATGGGGCGGTCGAGCCCCAGCGCGATCCAGCCACCGTCGGCGGCAGGCACGATCGTCGCGCGATGCCGGCGCAGCTTCGCGAAGCAGTCGGCCACCGTCTCTGCCGGCAGCGTCGGGCAGTCCGTCCCCACGATCACGACGCGGTCGGCGCCGTGCGAGAACGCGGTGTCCACGGCGTCGGCAACTCGCTCACCGAAGTCCGCGCCCTGCTGCAGATGAACGGTCGCGTCCGGCACGACCGCGGCCAGACCGTCGAGCGGCTCGGTGACCGCCAGGAACACCGAGGTGTCCTCCGGCAGCCGCCAGGTCGCGATGTCGGCGAAGAACGCCTGGTAGAGCGAATCCGCCGTGGCGCCATCGAGCGACGCGCGCAACCGCGTCTTGCCGGCGGACGGCACCGGGGAGCGGCCGAAGACGACCAGCGCGTTCAGCGCACGCGCTCCGCGAGCAGCGTCCTGCTGATGTCCCAGGCGGCGAGCAGCGATCCCTTGAGCGACCCGCTCACCTTGGAGCGCCCGCCGGTGCGGTCGCGATACCCGACGGCGACCTCGGCGACACGCGCACCCTGCCGCGCCGCGCGAGCCAGCAGCTGCGCCGGCCATGAATACCGCGAACCCGGGAGGGCGAGCGCTGCAAGCGTCGACGCGCGCACCGCGCGAAATGGTCCCAGCTCGCGCAGGCGCACGCCGTACAGCACCCGCAGCTGCAGCGCGATGACGCGGTTGCCCAGGCGCTGGTGCCACGGCATCGGCGCGTGACGCCCGCTGCGCGCGCCACAGACGACGTCTGCAGCGCCCGCGACAATCGGGCCGACCAGCACGGGAATCGACTCGGCGGGCATGCTGCCGTCGCCGTCGAGAAAGACGATGACGTCCGCATCGGTGCGCGCGGCGGCGTCGCAGCCGGCGCGGCACGCCCAGCCGTACCCGCGTCGCGGCTGCGCGATGACGACCGCGCCAGCCTCCGTCGCCCGTGCCTTGGTCTGGTCGCGGCTTCGATTGTCGACGACGAACACCGTCGCGCCCTCGACCTCGCGCAGCACCGACTCCACGACGCCGGCGATGCTCGCCTCCTCGTCGAGCGCCGGGATCACGACTGCGACGGCGTGCTCCATCAGTGGTTGATCGGCTCAGGCCTGCCGGCGGCGCAGTCGCAGACACGGTGATCCGGAAGAGCCGCCACCAGCCGCAGGACGGCCTCGCGCAGCAGGGACACCTTCGCGGCGAACACTCGCAGCACGTCCTCCTGCGTGACCGCGGCGAGCCCGCTCTCGTCGAGGCCCGTGTCGTAGTCGGTGACGAGTGCGAGCGCCGTGTAGCAGAGCCCGAGCTCTCGCGCCAGGACCACCTCCGGGTACTGCGTCATGTTCAGCAGGTCGCCACCCATCTGCCGGTACCGGTGCGACTCCGCCACGGTGGAGAACCGCGGCCCCTCGACCACGACGACGGTCCCGCCGTCGTGCGCGGTCAGACCGGCCTCCCGGGCAGCCGCGGCGGCGGCGGCGCGCAGCTCCGCGCAGTACGGGCGCGGCGCGCTCAGGTGCGCGACGGCGGGGCCGTCGAAGAAGGTGTCGTCGCGTCGTCCCCTGGTGGCGTCGATGAACTGGTCGCAGACGACCACATCACCGGGCGCGAGCTCCGCGCGCAGGCTGCCGGACGCGCACGGCGCGACCACGCGCCTGACCCCGAGCGACTCCAGCGCCCAGAGGTTGGCGCGATAGTTGATGCGATGCGGCGGGAGTGTGTGACCGGCACCGTGGCGGGGGACGAAGGCGACCGTGCGCCCGGCGACGGCGCCCACGGTGAGCACGTCGCTGGGGTCGCCGTACGGTGTGCTGACGTGCATTCGCTCTGTGGCCTCCTCATCGAGGAGGTGGTAGAAGCCACTCCCGCCGATGACGCCGATCTCCGCCTGACTCACTCGCGCCTACAGGACTACGTCGACCGGTGACAGAGCGCTCATCGCTGCGCAATGTACATGCGTTCCGAGACCGGGGCCAAACCAGACTGTTGCCAGCGACCGCGCTGGGCAATACGCTTAGTCGTGTCCAGGAGATTCACCCGGTAGATTCGGGTCCTCTCGGCGCACCTGCCAGCAGTCACTCAGTCCAATGACGGAAGGAATCGTCACTCCCATCGCGAGCTCTCCAAGCTCGACCGCGCGCGGCAGCGGCGGCCGATCCATCGGCTATGGCGAGTTCGGAGATCCGAACGGCAAGCCGGTCATTCTTTTCCATGGGTTCGGCGACTCCCGGCTGACCCGCTACCCGGACGACGAGCTCACCGCCCGCCTCGGCATCCGGCTCATCACGTTCGATCGTCCGGGCATCGGGCTGACCGATCCCATGAAGGAGCTGACGATCCTCGATCGGACCGATGACGTCATCGACCTGGCGAACCAGCTCGGCCTGCACGACATCCACCTCCTCGGATGGTCCGGAGGCGCGCCGTTCGCGCTGGCCGCCGCGGGCTGCATGGCCGGCAAGGTGAGGCGGGCGGCAATCGTCAGCGGCTTCGGCCCGTTCGAGCGCCCCGGGTTCAAGCGCCTGGCGCCGCGCGAGATCAAGCGCGTCATGACGATCCTCAAGGTGGCTCCGTGGATGGCCAACGTCATGGCGACCGAGAGCCAGAAGTCGCTCGAGGGCAACGCCGCGGGTGCCATGGAGGCCTCGCGCGGACTGGGCGGCTCGGCGGATTCCAGCGTGCTGAACATGAACGGCGTCCGGGCCAACGTCACCGGGGGCGCCGAGGAGGCGTTCCGCCAAGGGCCGGCCGGTGTTGCAAACGACATGCTGCTGCTGTTCCGGTTCAAGTGGGGATTCAATCCGGAGGACGTCCACACACCGATCGACCTGTGGTACGGCGAGGACGATCAGATGACGCCGCCGGACGTGGGCCGCGGGCTCGCGTCGGTCCTGCCGCAGCCGCGGCTGCGCATGGTCCCGGCGGCCGGACACCTTCTCTATCTCCGCAACTGGGAGGAGATCCTGCGCACGCTCGTCGCCGACGACGCGCCGGTGACAACGACGACCTTCCAGGCGATTGCGCCGGTCGCGCCGCTGTCGCCGGTCACCGAGACTCTGGCGGCGGCATCCCTGAGCGACACGACGCCGATCGCCGAGCGCGAGCACCGCGAGGAAAAAGAGCCCGTCACGGCGCAGGGAGACGTGCTGGGCAGCACGCCGGCCTGGTCGTGGACACAGCCGGCCGCTTCGCAGGCACCGGCCGAGGCTCCGCCCGAGGAGCAGGCCGAGAAGCCGCTCGAGCGCGAGCCGGCGGCATACCAGGCGGGGCCCGTCGCGCCTGTCGAGAAGCCGGCCTTCGTGCCCCGGCCGCGGGTTGCTCCGGCGGGCGGCGACCAGCTGGCGCGGCTGCGCGCGCTCGGATTCATCGTTGACGTGCCCGAACCCGCGGCTGAGCCCGAGGCGGCAGAGGTCGAGCCGGAAGCCGCGGCCCCCGCCGAGCCCGAAGCCGCCGCCGCGGAGGCCGGGCCCGAGGCCGCCGGCACCGTCGCTGAACCAGAGGCGGCGACCCCCGCGGAACCAGAGGCGGCAGCGGCTGAGCCCGAGCCCGAGGCCGAGGTCGCACGACCCGCGCTCACGTTGGTCGAGCCGCAACCCGCCCCGAAGCGTGCGTCGCTCACCTGGAAGCAGAGTCCGGTGCCCGGGCTCATCATCGGCAAGCCGCGTCGCGTTGCTCCGGTTGAGCCGGTCGCGCCGGTCGCCGAACCGACCTCTGGGCCCACGCCCGAGACGGTCGCGCCCGAACCTGTCGCCGAAGCTGCGCCGGTGGAAGCCGAAGCAGTCGCTGAAGCGGCGCCGGTTGACTTGGAGGCGGCGGCTGAGCTTGAAGCGGTTGCCGCTGAACCGGAAGCGGAGGCGTTCACCGCGGACACGGAAGCCGCCGTCGCAGCGCCTGACACCACGCCGTTCGTGCCCGGAGCCGAGGCGCTCGTGCAGGAAGCCGAGCCGGCACCCGAGGCATCGCCCGCCCGGGCGGCAGGGGCGTCGCTCGATTCCGCCGAGGCCGCGCGCTTGCGCGCTGCGGGGTTCTTCGTCAGCGATCCAGAAGAGGTCGTGGAAGAGGCCGCGGCGGCCGCTGCGCCTGACACCACACCTGACGAGCAAGTGAGCGTCGCCGACGACGAGCTCGCGCGATTGCGGGCCGCCGGATTCGCGCCGGCCGAAGCCGAAAACGAGCCCGATGTCGCTGCAGGCGAGCCGGTGGCGGTGGAGGAGGCGGAGGTCATTGAAGAGGTCGAGGCACCGGTTGCCGCTGAGCCTGTGGCCGAGCCGGTCAGCGCTGCAGCAGAACCTGAACCGGTCACTCCGGAAGTGGAGCCCGAACCGGAGGCGGCAGCGCCAGAACCCGAGCACGAGCTGGTAGCGGCAGAACCCGAGGACGAGGCAGTCGCCGCCGAGACGGAGATTGAGGCGGTCGCTGCGGATGAGCGGGAGGCACCCGCGGCCGAGGAAGAGTCTTCACCGGCGGCAACCGAGCTCGAGGAGGAGGCCTCCGAAGCGGTCGCACTCCCCGCGCACGACAGCGATGCCGGCGACCGGTTCGCCGGGACAGGCTTTGCAACACCCCGCTCGGAACCCGCTCCCGGGATCGCAGCCTCCGCCACCGACGCGCCGATCATGAAGGCCGTCGCCCGAACCCCCGCGGCGCTGCAGTCGGCAGGAGAGCACATCGTCGAGACCGGAGTCGGCTGGGTCGAGACCCTGCCCGTGGACGCCGAGACGGCCGCCGCTTCGCGCGTGGCCGCTCCCAACGGCCCGGCCGAGGCCATCGCGCCCGGGGGCGAGCCCGCACCTGCTCGCGACGAGACAATCGAGCGGCTTCGCGCCGCCGGCTTCCTCATCGGTGAGCCCCGCCGGCGCTAGGACAACGAGCAGGGGGGCCGCGTAGTCCATCGTGACCGCGACACGAATGTCCATCGACGACCTCCTCAGCGAGGCCCGCGCCGCGCTGCCGGCCCGGCCGTCACCCCCCGAGGCGCTGCGCCTCATGCGCAGCGGCGCTCTGCTCATCGACATCCGCGGTGACGACCAGCGCCGCCGCGACGGGCTCATCCCGGGCGCGCATGTCATCCCGAGAAACAGCCTCGAATGGCGTTGCGATCCCAGCTCGCGCTGGCGCCACGCCGCGATCCGCGACCACGAGCAGCACCTCGTGCTGATCTGCGACGAGGGCTTTCAGTCGAGCCTCGCGGCCGCCACGCTGCAGCGGCTCGGGTTGCATCGCGCGACCGATGTCCAGGGCGGCTTCCAGGCGTGGCGCGCCGCCGGGCTTCCGGTGCTGCCCGCCGGCTCCTGACGACAGCCCGCGGTCAGGCCGCCGGCTGCGGAGCGCCCTGCGCGCACGACGCGCAGAGCCCGAGCACCGCGAAGTGGTACGGGCGGAGCACGAAGCCGAGGCGCTGCAGCGCGCCGTCGGCCATCTGATCGACGAGGTCCTGCGGCGCCTCCACCGCGAGCCCGCAGCGCTCGCAGACCAGGTGACCGTGCGCCTCTGTCGCGAGGTGGTAGGTCGCCGGACCGTGCCCCAGATGCGTGTGCACGATGACTCCGAGGCGCTCGAGCTCCTCGAGGTTGCGGTACACAGTGGACGCGTGGACGTCGGGCGCCATGGCGCGCACGGTCGTCAGGAGCTCATCGGCAGTGGGATGGCTCGGACCGTCGACCATCGCGCGAAGCACGAGCCGCCGCGCAGTCGTGATGCGTACGCCGTCCTCGCGGAGCCGCAGGACGAGCCCGTCAAGTGCCTCGAGCGCCATTTTCAAGACTATAGATCTGCCGAACACGCAGCACGGTCGCTCCTGAGCATTGTTTGCCTCTGGTACCAGGAGGCTGTTGCGACCAGCTCGCATCTGCTACGCTGCAACGCAGCACCGGCCCGGCACAGAGGAGCAGGCGATGGCCACCATGGCGCTCCGCTGGTCCCGTGTCAGGAATGGACTCAGCGCTCGAGAGTGGCGCCAGATGGGTGCGATAGTCGGAGCGATCGTCGCGCTGCATCTCATCGGCTGGGGCATCTTCGTGCTCGCGGT
>JAFALX010000348.1 GCA_019234035.1 Candidatus Dormiibacterota bacterium
CTACGAGATGGGCGACATCCAGTACTACGACGCCATCCCCGCGTATCGCGCGCACCTGCTCGAGTCGGTGAACGCCGATGCGATTCGCGAGGCCGGGCTGCGGCTGCTCATCGACTACGACTACAGCGAGGCGTCGAGCGTGCTGCCCGCGGTGCTGTCCGATCTCGGCGTGACCACGATCCCGCTCAACGCCGGCCTGCACGAGGGTCCGCACCATCGCGCGGTGCCGATGGAGACGGCGCTGATCAGCCGTACGGTGAACGCCGACCTCGGCTGCATGCTCGGGCCGACGGGTGAGCGGCTGGCGCTCATCGATGAGACCGGAACGGTGCTCACGTCGCAGGAGATGTTCGGCGTCATCGCGTCGTGGTTCCTCCCCGAGAACCCCGGCATCGTGCTCGCTCCCGCGGCGACCCCGGACTGGATCGCGCAGCTGGTGCGCGACTCCGGCGGCACGTTCAGCGCGACCGCGGCCGACGCGCCCGCGGTGATTCGTGCGTCCGCAACGCCGGGCACGTGCCTCGCGGCAGACGGCGCCGGCGGTTTCGCATGGCCGCGCTACCTCGCCGCCTTCGACGCGATGTACACGGTGGTCAAGCTGCTCGAGCTGCGCGCGCTCAAGGGCGTGACGCTGCGCGACGCCCGCGAGTCACTGCCGAACACCGTGTACCTCACGGCGACGGAGTTCTGTCCGTGGGAGGCGAAGGGACGCGTCATGCGCGTGCTGCTCGACGGCCACCGCGAGCACGCGGTGGACCTCGTCGACGGCATCAAGGTGTTCGTGGACGACGGCTTCGTGCTGGTCCGACCCGATCCCGACGAGCCCTCGTATCACATCGTCGCGAGCGTGCGCGACGAAGCCGAGGGACGTGAGCTGGTGAACCGCTACGCGCAGCTGGTGCGCGAGGCGCAGGCTGCGACCAACGGCCGCCGCGAGCTGGTGGAGGCGAGCGTCTAGCGGACGACGGCAAACGCGAGGCCGTCGTGGCCTTTGACGCCGACCACCTGCAGAACGGTCGCGTCGACGCGAGCGTCCGCGGCGATCATCGCGTTGAACTCGCGGATGGCGCGGCTGGAGACGTCGTCGGTGTTCTCGTCGAGGATGTTGCCGTGGCGCACCACGTTGTCCGCGATGATCAGCGTGCCCGCGTGCGACAGGTCGAGCGACCAGGTGAAGTACTCGGGATAGCCGACCTTGTCTGCGTCGATGAAGATGAGATCGAACGGGCCGGCGGACTCCTCGATCAGCTGCGGCAGCGTCGTGCGCGCCGCTCCCAACCGCACCTCGACGTTCTGCAGCCCGGCGGAGGCGAGGTTCGCGCGCGCCACCTCCGCGTGGTGCGCGTCGACCTCCAGCGTGATCATGCGTCCGTCCGCGGGCAGCGCGCGTCCGAGCCAGATGGCGCTGTAGCCGGCGAGCGTGCCCACCTCGAGGATCGCGCGTGCGCCCATCGCCCGCGCCAGGATGTTGAGCAGCCGGCCCTGCATCGGGGACACCGCAATTTCGGGCAGCCCCTCGGTGCGGCCACGCTCAACCGCGGCCTGCAGCACGGCGTCGTCGGGGAACAGCGTGCCGAGATAGGTGTCGACGGCGGTCCAGATTTCGCTCATCGCGGTCAGCGTACGCGGGTCACACGCGCGCGTGCGGTTCCGCCACGAGCACCACGAACGCGAAGAACAGCGCAGTCGCGGCGATCACCAGCAGATGGAACACCTCGTGATACCCGAACACGCTCGGCCACAGACGTGGCCGGCGGAAGCCGTACACGAGCGCGCCGAGTGAGTACACCGCGCCGCCGGCGAGCATGAAGATCAGCGCGGTGGTGCTCACTCGCGGGACGATCACCGGCAGCACCACGATCGCGATCCACCCGGTGATCAGATAGAGCAGCACGTTGACGGCGCGAGGCAGCTGGATCGGAAGCACGCTGAGCACGATGCCGGTCGTCGCCGCAATCCACACCGCGAGCAGAATCGCGATGCGAGTCGTCCCGCTGAGGATGATCACCCCGGTGGCGGTGTAGGTCGCGGCGATCATCAGGAAGATGTTCGCGTGGTCCAGGCGGCGCCAGACGGCGCGCACGCGCGGCGTCCAGGGCCCGCGGTGGTACAGCGCGCTCACCGTGAACAGCAGGATCAGCGCGGCGCCGTACAGGGCGAGGGCGGCGCGCTGCGCGGCGCCGTGCGGACCGTTGAGCACCAGCAGCGTGGCGGCAGCGGTCGCCGGAGCGATGGCCACGACGTGCGACCAGCCGCGCAGGAGCGGCCGGCCGGCAGGGCTGGGGGGCATACGTCGATTGTGCGGCGCGCGACTCGGCCCACAGGGCCCCGCCCATCGTCCGCGCTATGGCAGCGCTCCGCGCGCTAAAGTGGCGCTACAATGGGGATACCAGTGGCGACGATTCAGATTCGGAACGTGCCCGAGGAAGTGCATCGCATCTACCGAGCACGGGCCGTTGCAGCGGGGATGAGCCTTCAGGAGTACCTGCTGGCCGAGCTCGAGCAGAACGCAGCAACCCGCACGCCCGCGGAATTGATAGCCGAGGTCGAGGCGCGGATGCGGGACGAGGGTCTTGAGGGCTACTCCCGCGTGTCAGCGGCATCGATCATCCGTGAGGACCGCGACAGCCATTGAGGGCGCCGCACTGAGCGTCATCGACGCCTCCGTATTCGTCGAAGCCCTCGTGGTGACGGGCCCCTCGGGCGACGTCGCCCGGGCCGAGCTGCGGACTTCGGCAGTTCTCGAAGTGCCTGCCATCTTTGGCGCGGAGGCGGCCTCGGCGTTGCGGCGGATGGTCATGCGCGGCGAGCTCAACGCCGTTCGCGCGTCCACGGGACTCGACCAGATTCGGCGAGTCCGAGCCGTCCGCCATCCGTTCGAGCCGTTCGCGCGTCGCACCTGGGAGCTCCACGACAACCTCACGGTGTACGACGCGTGGTACGTGGCGCTCGCCGAATCGCTCGGCACCGACCTGGTCACCACCGACGCCCGGATTGTCAGCGCGCCGGGAACGCGGTGCCGCATCAGGCGACCGGGCGACGCTGTCTGATCGTCAGGCGGCCGCGGCGGGCTCCTCCGCCTCGGGCAGTCCGCGGAGGAGCCAGCGCGGCGCCCACCAGTTGGCGGGCCCGAGCAGCCGCATGATCGCCGGCACGACGAGCGCTCGCACCAGTGTCGCGTCGGCGACGATCGCGATCGCCATGCCGAGCCCGAGCGACTTGATCGTCACGACGCTCGCCAGCGCGAACGCGAGGAACACGCAGGCCATGATCACCGCGGCGCCGGTGACGAGGCGGCCGCTGCGCTCGAGCCCATTGGCGACCGCGAGGCGGTTGTCGTGCGTTCTGCGCCACTCCTCCTGCATGCGCGTGAGCAGGAACACCTCGTAGTCCATCGACAGGCCGAACACGATGCAGAAGAGCAGCACCGGGATCGTCGGGTCGATCGGGCCCGGCGTGAATCCGAGGAAACCAGAGAGGTTGCCGTCCTGGAAGATCCACACCAGCGCGCCGAATGCGGCACTCAGGGACAGGCCGTTCATGAGGATCGCCTTCAGTGGCAGCGCGACCGACCGCAGCAGCAGCAGCAGCACGGCGACCGTCGCGACCACGACGAAGCCGATGACGACCGGGACGCGCCCCACCATGTAGGCGACGAAGTCGAGATCGAACGCTGTGTTCCCCGTCACCAGCGCGGTGGCGCCGGGCACCGAGTCGTGTGCGCGAATTGTCCTGACCAGCTGGTGCGCCTGATCGCTCGTGGTGAGGTACGGCGTCGCCGCGTCGATGACGGCGATGCTCGAGCCGACCGACCTGTGCACCTCGTCCTGCACGGCGGCCGGCAGCGAGTCGCGCGGCTGCTGATAGAGCGCCCGGTAGTCGCTGACGCCTGACGACGAGTCCAGGTTCACGTAGCTCTTGAGCGAGACGATGCCGGGCATCTGCGCGAGAGTGCGCGTGAACGCGTATGCCGTCGCCACGTTCTGTGCGTCGAGCGGTGATCCGTGCGCGAACTGCAGCACCACCTCGATGGTGTTCTGTCCGGCCTCCGGAAACTGCGCCTGCAGGAGCTCGGACCCGATGCGGGATTCGGCGGTCGGCGGCAGCTGCCCGACGTCGGTGCTCGCCAGATTGATTCCGAGAAACGGGGTGCCGGCGGCGATCAGGACTGCGGCGGTGGGGATCAGCACCAGCCACGGACGTCGCATCACCCACGTGGCGATGCGGTGCCATGCGCCCTGCCCGAACGGCTTCGGTTGCAGCACGGGAACGCGCCAGCGGTTGACGCGCGGCCCGAGAATCGCCAGCAGCGCCGGCAGCAACGTCAACCCATAGAGGACGGAGATCGCCACCACCGCGGCGCCTGCCGCGCCCATCGAGACCAGCGACGTGCCCGTGAAGAACAGCAGACCGGCCAACCCGAGCGCGACGGTCATCCCGCTGAACGCAATTGCCCGGCCTGCGGTCGCCATGGTGACGCTCAACGCGCGCGCCGTGTCGCCGTCGCGCGCCAGCTCCTCGCGATAGCGGGTGACGATGAACAGCGAGTAGTCGATCGCGATGCCGAGCCCCACCAGCGTGACGACGTTCGCCGCGTACGTCGACACGTTGAAGAAGTGCGCCATCACGTACGCGGCGCCGATGCCGCCGACGACGGCGAAGATGCCGACGCCAAGGCACAACAATGCCGCGACGCCGGTACCGAACACGATGACCAGGAAGATCAGTGCGAGGGGTAGCGAGACCTTCTCGGCGGTGCTCAGGTTGGAGCCGAGGATCGTATCGAAGTCGGCCGACAGCGGCACGTCACCCTCGCTCGAGATACGCAGTGTCGAGGACTCCACCTCGTGGCGCAGGTCGTTGTACTGCTGCCGCGCCGAGGAGAAGTCGATCGAGAGGTTGATGACGCTGAAGACGCTGTGCCGGTCCGACGACACCATGACCGCGGCCTGCGCGGGGGTTGCGTTGTACGGCGTCGCAATGCCCTTGACGCGGTGATCGTTCGCCAGCGGCGCGAGCGCGCTCTCCACCGCCTGCTGAAACTGCGGGTCGGGGTACGCGCGGTTCGGGTCGGTGAAGAGGAGGAGAAACGACGTGCCGGTCGCCGCCGGCAGCTGCTGCGACGCGAGCTTGTCCGCGCGCACCGATTCGACGTTGAAGTCGCTGGCGTTCTTGAGCTCGGCGCCGCTCAGCAGCGCGAAGACGGAAGCGGCAAAAATGACGCCGCACACTCCGAGCACCGCCCACCGATGGCGGTGCACGAACAGGCCCCAACGCCTCATCGGGGGTCAGTATATGCGCGGACCTAAGGGCGTCCGGCCACGACTGGTTACAGCCGTTGAGTCTGCGTCGCGCCGGCCGGCTCGAGCTCGCGCCGGACCACCGCGGCGAGAGCTGTGACCAGCCCGGGCGACGCGTTCGGCATCTCGATGCGACGCATCTCGATACCGAGATCGCGTGCCTCCCGCACCGCTGCGACATCGATGTCGTACAGGATCTCCAGGTGGTCTGCGAGGAACTGCACCGGCGCGACCACGACGGTGCGGACACCGCGCTCGCGGAGTCCGGGGAGGAGGTCCTTGACGTCGGGTGTGAGCCACGGCTCCGGTGTGTGGCCCGCGCTCTGGTATGCGAACTGCCACCGGGTGGCAGCGAGGGCCGTCCGGGCGGCGACCGCCGCCGCCGTCTCGCGGAGCTGGTCGATGTAGCCGGGATCACGGTCCACCACCGAGCGGGGGAGGCTGTGCGCGGTGAAGATCACGGGCGCATCGCGGGCATCCGGCGGCAGGGCGTGGAGTGCAGCACGCAGCCTGTCGCTCAGCGAGTCGATCCACGCGGGCATCGTGTGCCACGCCCCTGCGATGCGCAGGTCGAGATCCGGATGTGCGTCGCGCGCTGCGGTCGCCGCGCGCTCGTAGCCCGCGAGGATGATCGGTGAGTACTGCGGCGCCAGCACCACGCCGACTACACGGTGTGCGCCGAGAGTGACCAGCTCATCGACCGCCACGGCGATCCGGGGCTCGGAATGCTGCATGCCGGCGCGCACGACCAATGCGCCGGGGCCGTGCTCGTCGTCGAGCAGACGCTGCAGCGCGGCCGCCTGCGCGAGCGTGATGTCGATCAGCGGCGAGCGGCCGATGACGTCGTAGCGCATGCGGAACTCGTCGACGACCTCGGCGGAGGGTTCGCGCCGGCCGCGCACCGAGCGCATGTACTCAGGCACATCGTCCGATGTCACCGCCGAGCCGAACGTCAGCAGCACCACGCCCGTCGGCGTGCTCATGCCCGATTCGTTTCTGCGTGTACCAGCTCGGTCAGCCGGCGCAGCGAGTCCGCGGGGCTCTCGGGCAGCACGCCGTGCCCGAGGTTGAAGATGTGCCCCGCCCGTCCACCGGCGCGCGCGAGCAGGTCGCGTGCGTGCGCGGCGACGGTGTCGAACGGCGCCATGAGCACCGCGGGTTCCAGGTTGCCCTGGATCCCCTGGCCGGCATCGAGGCGCGACCACGCCACGTCGAGCGGGAGACGCCAGTCGACACTGACGACGTCGCTCCCCGCGGCCGCCATCGCCTCGAGCAGATGACAGGTGACGGTCCCGAAATGAATGGTCGGCACACCCTCCGAGCGCAGTGCCTCGAAGATGCGCGTGCTGTACGGCAGCACGTGCTTCTCGTAGTCATGCCGCGCGAGCGTCCCCGCCCATGAGTCGAAGAGCTGCACCGTCTGCACACCGGCCGCCACCTGTGCGCGCAGGTAGCGGATCGTCACCTCGGTGAGCGTTCCCATGAGCTGGTGCCACAGCATCGGCTCGCCGTACAGCAGGCCCTTGGTGTGTGCGAAGTCCTTGGTCGGACGTCCTTCCAGCATGTACGACGCCACGGTGAACGGACCGCCGGCGAAACCGATCACGGCCGTCTTTCCGTCGAGCTCCTTGCGCACGAGGCGAATGGCCTCGAAGAGCTCGGGCGTCGCCTCGTGGGGATCGACGATGCGCAGCGCATCGATGTCCTCTTCGCTGCGCAGCGGCGAGGCGATGATCGGCCCCACGCCGGGATCGATGGTGAAGTCGACACCCATGCCGATCAACGGCAGCATGATGTCCGCGTACAGCACAGCGGCATCGACGCCAAGCTCGTTCACCGGCATCAGCGTGACCTGCGCGCACAGCTCGGGCGTGCGCGTCAGCGTCAGGATGTCGTAGCGCTCGCGCAGCTCACGGTAGCCTGCAAGGATGCGCCCGGCCTGGCGCATGAACCAGATCGGCGTGCAATCGGTCTCCTGGCCGCGTGCCGCCGCGAGAAACCGTTCTGCCCCTGTCATACGAACGAGTGTGCTCTGCCCCTGCATCGTGCGCTTCACCTAATGATGCCGGTTGCCCCGCCGTCCCCGCCTTCCTGCGAAACCGGAGGATCAGCCCCAGTTCCGTCGCTCGCGGACGGCCGCTGACTATTCGTAGCGCAGGACTTCGAGCGGTCGCACGCGCGTCGGTCGCCATGCGACGAGGGCAGCGACGATCACGCTCAGGAGGATCACGCCCGCGATGATGACGAGCACCGTGGGCGTGCTGACGGCGAGGCTCGTCTTGAGCGCCAGGCTGCCGAGAAGGGCTGTCGCGCCGCTGACCGCCGCCATGCCCGCGATGGCGCCGATCCCGCCCACGATGCCGTTCTCCAGCAGCACCTGCGAGAGCACGGAGCGGCTGGTGTAGCCCGTCGCCTTGAGGATGCCGATCTCGCGTCTCCGTTCCAGCATCGCGAGCGCGACTGTGTTGGCGATGATCACGATGCCGGCGAACAACGCCAGCGATGCGATGCCGATCAACAGGTCCACGAGGTTGCCGAGCACCTGCTGCACGAGCGCACCCAGGTCGGCAAGATCGAGCACCGTGGCGCCGGGCACCGCGGACTGGACGCTGCGCAGGGCTGCCGCCTTGTGGTCCGGGTTCAGCTTGAGCGCAACGATGCTGAGCGCGTTCTCACTGCCCAGCTGGGTGACCACGCCCCGGTCGGCGAGGATCGGCTGGAAGAAGAAGTTGATCGACACCGATCCGTTGGTGCGGCTCGCAAGCGCGTAGAAGCCCACGACGTTGAGCGTCACCTGCCGGTTCGTCGCCGTGTTCTCCACGACGATCTGATCGCCCACCCGCATGTTGAGCGGCGCGTCGCGCAACGCGTTCACCACCATCACGTTGTTGCTGCCGGCGTCGGATTGGTTGAGCTCGCGCCCGCTGCTGACGCCCACTCGCGCGCGGGCCGGCGCCAGTGGTGGGTTGGGCAACTCGTCGTCGCCGAGGTTGTAGCCCTCGACGCCGGTCAGCTCGAAGAGCGCCGCCTCGCGTTCGCCGCCTGGTCCCGACCCTGCTGCGGGGGCAGGGCCGACGCTCTGCGCGAACGGCTGTCCGTTGACCGATATCGGCCGCGTGGAGAGGTCCTGGGTCACGCGCCTGCCCTCGGCCCCGGTGAGGTTCTGCGTGGCGGCCTCCGCCGCGCTCGCCTGTTGCGAGGAGGCGATGACGAACACGTTGTAGCTGGCGAGGTTGCTCAGCGCGTTGCTGATCTCGGACGAGATGTCCTGCCCCACGATGAGGATCAGCCCGATGGTGAACACGCCGGCGAACAGCGCCACGAGCGTGCCCGACGTGCGCGCTCGGGAACGCCCGATGGAGCGCAGCGCGAGCTTCACCACCGTTCGCTGCGAGCGCGGCAGCAGAACGACGATGAACCCTGATGCCGTGGCGACGAGCAGTGCGACACCGACTCCGCGCGACGCGACGGTGATGGCCGCGGCCACGGCCACCGCGGCGGCGACGGAGATGACGTACGGCGCGGAGAAGCGCTCCGGTACCGGCAGGTATCCGATGATCAGCAGGATCACGGAGAACACGCCGGCGAGGATCAACAGCCCGATGATCGAGTAGAGGACGACCTGCAGCGCCAGGAAGAAGTCGCCGAGAATCGTCGCGGACAGCCCGATGAACAGCGCGGCGACGAGCGCATACAGGCCGACCACCTGCGCACGTGAGCCGACGCGCGAGCCCTCGGGCAGGTCTCGCAGCACCTCCTGGGGACGGATTCCCGCGGCGCGCACGATCGGCAGCAACCCGAAGATCAGCGAGGTGACGACGCCGACCGCGACGCCGGTGAGCAATGCGCCGGCGCTGACCTCGAACACCAGCGGCGCGTTGATCACGTTCTCGATCAGCACCTTCACCAGCAGGCTCATCGCAACCCCGGCGGCGGTGCCCAGCACGCCTCCGATGAGCCCGAGGATGCCGACCTCGATGCCGAACATCGCGTACAGATCGATGCGGCGATATCCCGTCGCCTTGAGCATCGCGATCTCGACGCGCCGCCGCGACAGCATCACCTGCAGCGTGTTGACGATGCCGATGCCGCCGATGGCGAGCGCGAGCAGCCCGATGATCTCGAGGTACTGCGTCACCTGCGAGGCGGCCTGCACGTTGGAGGTGAGTGCCTGCTGCACCGTCTGCACCGTCGCAGTCGGGAAGTCGGTCTGCAGCGCGCTCGCCGCCTGGCTCGCCTTCGCGTCGGTTGCGGTGGTCATGAGGACGAGCCCGTACGACTCCGGCTGCGTGCTCACCGAGTGGAACGTCGCGCCGCTGATGTATGCGGCCGTCGAGCCGACCTGCAGCGACTTGCCGCTGGCGATGACCGCGCCGACGCGCACGTCGATGCCGTTGCCGCCGACCAGGTTCATGTGCACGGTGTCACCGGGTGCGACACCCATCGACGACGCGAGGAACTGCGTCAGAACGATGCCCCTGCCCGACACGGCGCCGGCGAACGTTCCGTTGGGGGGAGCGCTGAAGCCCGGGTCTCCGACCAGCGGGTAGCGCGACGGGTCGTCAAGCACGTTGATGGTGCTGGTGAACGTGCGTCCCGCTCCCCGCCGCAGCGTGGCGCGCTGGACGCCGATGGCCAGGTACTGCTCGATGACGCCCTCCTGCTGCAGTCGCGACACGTTGGTCAGATCGGCCGGCGTCAGCGGCAGCGCCGTCGACACGACGGAGACGTCGCCGCCGTTGTCCTCGCGGACATTGGTCGTGAGCGTCGCGTTGATCATGTCGCCGGCGAGGCGCAGCGCCACCACGGCCATGACACCGACGGCGATGCAGAAGATCCCGAGGAGCGTGCGCTGCCCGCCGCGGCGCAGCGAGCGCGTCCCGTAGCGGAAGTAGAGTCCGAGCTTTCCCACTACGCCGGTGGCGGTGCGAGCTCGGGAACCGCGTCCACTGCCGGCGGTGGCGGGGCAGGCGTGGCGCTGTCGGTCAGCAGGCCGTCGACGATGTGCAGCGTGCGCTCGGCTCGCTCGGCCACGTGCTGATCGTGGGTGGCGACGAGGAACGTGGTGCCGGTGCGGGCGCGCAACGCGGCGATCAGCGCCAGGATGTTCTCGCCGTTGGCGGCGTCGAGGTTGCCGGTCGGCTCGTCGGCGATGACGATCGCGGGATCGGTCGCCAGCGCCCGGGCGATGGCGACGCGCTGCTGCTCGCCGCCGCTCAGCTGATTGGGGCGATGCGTGGCGCGCTCGCCGAGACCGACCATGTCCAGCATCTGCCGTGCCCGCACCGCGGGCGACCCCGGGTGCTGGCCGGCGTACAGCGGCACCTCCACGTTCTCCTGCGCGCTCAAGGTCGGAATGAGGTTGTACGCCTGGAAGACCATGCCGATCTTGGCGTTGCGGACTCCGGCGAGGCGGCTCTCGGGCATCGTGGTGATGTCGATGCCGTCGACGAGCATGCGGCCCGTGGTCGGCCGGTCGAGCCCGGCGATCACGCCGAGCAGGGTCGACTTGCCGCTGCCGCTCGGGCCCATCAATGCGACGAACTCGCCGCGCTGCACGGCGAAGCTGATCCCGCGCAGGATCTGCACGAAGCCGCCCGCCAGCGGCAGCGCCCGCGTGACCTGCCTCGCCTCCAGCGCGGGTGTCTCCGGAGCGCCCACCTAGTCGACCCCGATGTCGAACGCAGCCGCCGTCTCGGCGCGGCCGTACGATCGGATCGCCAGGTGCGTGTCGGTGCTGAGGATTCCGGGCAGCGCGGCGACGTGCTCGGTGACCAGCGTCGCCAGCGCCTCCAGGTCGGCGACGCGGACCACGGCGATGATGTCGCTGCTGCCGGTCGTGCTGTACACCTCCACGATGCCGTCGACGTCGGACAGGCTCCGGCCGGTCTCGGCGATGGCCGCCGGTTCGCAGACGATCAGCAGGAAGGCGGTGATCACCGCCGCCGATCCTACCGGGATTTGGCAGCCGTGCCTCCTGCGAGGACAATGGCCCGCAGACTCACCGCCCACCTCACGAGGATCGACGCATGGAATCGACGATGCAGGAGGTTCCCCTCACGCTGACCGAGCTCTTCCACCACGGGAGGCGTGTCTTCGGCAGCAGCGAGGTGGTGACGTGGGAGGGCGGACACGCGCGGCACAGCACGTTCCACGAGGTCGCGGCTCGGGTCGAGCGCCTGGCGGCCGGACTGCGCTCACTCGGCGTGCAGCCCGGTGACCGCGTGGGCACGCTGTCGTGGAACCGGCAGGAGCACTTCGAGGCGTACTTCGCCGTCCCGTGCATGGGAGCGGTGTTGCACACGCTGAATCTGCGCCTCCCTCCGCATCAGCTGGCGCAGATCGTCAATCACGCCGCGGACCGCGTGATCATCGTCGACGCGTCATTGGTGCCGCTGCTGGCCGCGATCCGGCCACATCTGCCGACGGTGGAGCACGTCGTCGTCGTCGGTGGCGGCGATCATGGCGATGCCCTCGGTGAGCACATCGCGTACGAGGACCTGCTCACGCGCAGCGCCGGCGGGTTCGAGTGGCCGGAGCTCGACGAGCGCAGCGCCGCGGCCATGTGCTACACGACGGGCACCACCGGCGACCCCAAGGGCGTCGCGTACAGCCATCGCTCGATGTACCTGCATGCGTTCGCGGTGTGGGGCGCCTTCCGCCTCAGCGACCGCGAGCGCGTCCTCGCGATCGTTCCAATGTTTCATGTCAACGCGTGGGGCACGCCATACGCGGCCTGGATGCTCGGCGCCGACCTGCTCCTGCCTGACCGCTTCCTTCACGCAGACGGCATCTGCTCGTTCATCCAGGCGGAGCGGCCGACCTTCACGGGCGGTGTGCCCTCGATCTTCAGCGGCATGCTCGCCTACTTCCGAGAGAATCACCCCGACGTGTCGAGCCTCAAGCGGGCCGTGTGCGGCGGCTCCGCGGTGCCCGCGTCACTCATCGAGGCGTTTCGCGACGAGCTGGACATCGAGCTCATCCAGGCGTGGGGAATGACCGAGACGAGTCCCATCGGCACGATCGCGTACCCGCCACGCGACACGCCACCCGAGGACGAGATGCGCTACCGCGTCAAGACGGGGCGCGCGGTTCCCGGTGTGGCGCTGCGCATCCTTGACGAGGATGGCAGCGAGGTCGAGCGCGACGGTGTCGCCGTCGGCGAGATCGAGGTGCGCGGCCCCTGGATCACGGGCTCGTACTACAACGCGAGCGCGCCCGAGAAATTCCACGACGGATGGCTGAAGACCGGCGACGTCGGAAACATCGACCCGCTGGGCTTCGTGCAGATCACCGACCGCTCGAAGGACGTGATCAAGTCGGGCGGTGAGTGGATCTCGTCGGTGGAGCTCGAGAACCTGCTGATGGGGCACGAGGCGGTGGCCGACGCCGCCGTGGTCGGCGTGCCCGATGAGAAGTGGCAGGAGCGCCCGCTCGCGGTCGTGGTGTTCAGGCCGGGTGCGTCCGCAACTCCGGACGATCTGCGCGCGTACCTCGGTGACAGCGTGGTGCGCTGGTGGCTGCCGGAGCGCTGGGCGTTCGTGGACGAGATTCCCAAGACGTCGGTCGGCAAGCAGGACAAGAAGAAGATCCGCGCCGACTATGCGGCGGGGACCATCGAGGCCGTCCAGGTGGCAACGAGCGGAGCGCCTGTGCGGTAGCGCGCCGCTGTTGGCATAGACACACACCGAGTGCATCCCACCGACCCGCCACTCGCCGCGCGCGACATCGCCGCGGGTGTGCGGACGCGGCGCCTCAGTGCCGTCGAGGTGACGAGGGCACACCTGGCGCGCATCGCGCAGCTCGATGGCACACTGCACGCGTTCACGGCGGTGCGGGAGCGCGAGGTGCTCGAGGACGCCGCACAGCTCCAGCGCTCCGATGACCTCTCGCGCCTGCCGCTCGCCGGCGTGCCGGTCGCGGTGAAGGACAACTTCGACGTGGCCGGGCTGCCGACACGCTACGGCTCGAACGCGACGTCCTCGGCAGCGGCGGCGCGCGACGCGGAGCTGGTGCAGCGGCTGCGCGCGGCGGGGGCGCTGATCATCGGTAAGACCTCGATGCCGGAGCTGGCCATCTGGCCGTTCACCGAGGGAGATGGCTGGGCCACGCGCAATCCCTTCGACACCGCGCGCACCTGTGGCGGCTCGAGCGGCGGTTCCGCGGTCGCGGTGTCCACGGGCATGGCGGCGCTCGCCATCGGTACCGACAGTGGCGGATCGAT
>JAFALX010000393.1 GCA_019234035.1 Candidatus Dormiibacterota bacterium
CTCGGCGGCGTCGCCGAGCCCGATGGCATGGAGTGTGGCGCCGCTCGACGGCCCACCGCGGCCGCCCCTGCCGAATCCGCCGGCGGCCCCCATCATCGCGACCCCGCCGGCGACGCGCGACGTCGCGAAGCCGCCGCAATCACCTGACGTGGCGCCGCCGAGCCCGCCGCCGGTCGAGCGGCCGCCTCTGCCCGAAACCGCCGCCGGCGGGACTCGCTCGCTGGTGGGCGTGGCATGGGCGAAGCCATATGTCGCACCGCCGCCGGCGGAGGGGGCCGTGTACATCTGGGTGCCCACTCCGCCTCGCGGCGTCGTGGGGCGGCGCTGGTCGCTCGGCGCCGGTGCGATGCAGGTCGTCGAGTCGCTCCGAGCGTCCGCGACGCGCGTGCTCAACGATCGTGCCCGGCGGGCTGCGAGGGCGCCGGCGACGCGGCCGCCTCGCCCGGCCGCTCGATCAGCGCAGCCGAGCTCCCCTGTCGCTGCGGGGTCAGCTCGCCCACGTTCTCGCGTTCGTCCCGCGGTGATCGGCGGCGTCGCCGCCGCGGCGTCGGTTGCCGTCCTGCTCGGGGTGGGCATCGGCCACGCGGTCGCCCCGACGTGGCCTCCGGCGGCGCAGGCGGGGCCGAAGGCGGCGCAGGCGGCGCCGCCGCGGACCGACCCCGGCTCGCATGCGCCGGCAAGTGCTCCGGCGCCCGCCGGGACCCTGCAGCCGGCGGCCCCGGCATCGGCGGGTTTCGTGAGCCAGGTCGAGCTGGTACCGCTCACCGACTGCACGGCGGGTGGCCACTGCAGCTTCAAATCGGTGCTGCATCTGCATGGGCCGCACGACGCGGCATCGCTGACGTGGGACCTCGTGGCGGTGGACCGTTGCAGCGGCGCCCAGTCGGTCGTGTCGAGCGAGTCGAGCCAGCTCGATCCGTCGTGGAATCAGGTTTGGGCGTCCGACCAGCTCTCCCTCTCGTCGAGCCACCCCACGATGCTGTACGCGGTCGCCGAATCGCCGTACCGGGCCGCGTCCTCACCGGTCGAAATCGCGGGTTCGGCCCCGTGCACACCGGGCGCGTGAACACGGGGTTGCGCCTGGCAGCGTCGATATACTGAAAGCGGTGCCGGACCGTTTCGACGTCGCAATCCTCGGCGGTGGGATGGGAGGCTACCCCGCGGCGATCCGGGCTGCGCAGCTCGGCATGAGTGTCGCGCTGATCGAAGAGGACAAGGTCGGCGGCACCTGTCTGCATCGGGGATGCATTCCCACCAAAGCGCTGCTGCAGAGCGCCGCGCTGCTCGATGACCTGCAGCACGCGCCGGCGTTCGGCGTCACCGCGGAGTCGGTGCGCTTCGACTACGCGATCGCGGGCAAGCGCCGCGACCACGTGGTCTCGCAGCTGCAGCGCGGCGTCGAGTTCCTGCTGAAGAAGAACCGCATCACCATGGTGCGCGGGCACGGGCGTCTCGCGGGCGCCGATCGCATCCTGGTGACTCCGCAGTCGGGTGATGCCAGTGAGATCGAGGCGAAGGCCGTGATCATCGCGTCGGGCTCACGTCCCAAGCAGCTGCCGGGTGTGCAGCCGGACGGCGTGCAGGTGATGACGAGCGACGACGCAACCGCGCGGAACACCGTGCCGGCGTCGGTGATCGTGCTCGGCGGCGGTGCCGTCGGCGTGGAGTTCGCATCTCTGTACCGCAGCTGCGGCGCCGAGGTCACCGTGGTCGAGATGCTGCCCGCGCTGGTTCCGCTCGAGGACGCCGATGTGGGCACGGAGCTGCAGCGCAGCTTCGAGGCGCGCGGCATCCGGGTCATGGTCGGCGCGCGCCTCGATCTGTCGTCCGTGCAGCGCAACGAAGGTGGCGTCGGCGTCACCGTCATGACCGACGCCGGCGAGCAGCGCCTGCAGGCGGAGGCGCTGCTCGTCGCCGTCGGTCGCTCTGCCAACACCGAGGACATCGGGCTCGACGGACTGCGAGTTGAAGTCAAGAATGGCACGATCGTGGTGGACGCGCTGCTGCGCACCGGCGAGCCGGGGATCAGCGCGGTCGGCGACGTCGTCGGCGGCTTCTGGCTGGCGCACAAGGCCGAGCACGAGGGCGTGATCGCTGTGGAGGCCATCGCCGGGCACGACCCGCTGCCGTTGCTGCCCGGCCAGGTGACGCGCACGACGTACTGCACGCCGCAGATCGGTTCCATCGGGCTCAGCGAGGCGGAGGCCCGCGCCGCCGGACACGACGTCCAAGCCGGCGTCTTCCCGTTGCGCGCCAACGGCCGCGCGCTGATCTGGGGC
Source organism: Candidatus Dormiibacterota bacterium (assembly GCA_019234035.1). Classification (GTDB taxonomy): domain Bacteria; phylum Chloroflexota; class Dormibacteria; order Aeolococcales; family Aeolococcaceae; genus JAFALX01. Next base: position 2,280 of record JAFALX010000393.1, read on the forward strand.
GCGCCCGAGGGGTTCTGCAAGGTGGTCGCGGACCGAGCGAGCCACGACGTGCTCGGCGTGCACATCATCGGGCACGAGGTGACCGAGCTCATCTGGGGCCCGGCGCTCGGTGCGCTTCTGGAAGCGACCCCGTTCGAGATGGGTCGCGCCGTGGCCCCTCACCCTACACTCAGCGAGACACTCTCAGAAGCCGCCCTGGCGGTGAGCGGCGAGGCGATCCACATCTGACACAGTGGCCTCCGCCACTCACAAGGAGCGCTCCGCGCATGACTGAAGGAAACGTTCCAGCACTGAATCAAGAGCAGCGCTGCGCGCTGTGGGGTCGCGCTCCATGGCGGTGACCAAGACGGCGCCGCGCGACCAGGCCGGTCTCGATGCCGAGACGCTGCGTGCGATGTACCGCCACATGCTGCGAGCACGCTTGCTGGACGAGCGCATCTGGGTGCTCAACCGGCAGGGACGTGCGCCGTTCTGGATATCCGGCATCGGCCACGAGGCCGTCCAGGTGGCGTTCGGCATGAACCTGCAGGCCGGCCACGACTGGATCGCACCGTACTATCGCGACCTCGCGCTGACGCTCGTGCTCGGCATGACGCCGCGCGATCACCTGCTTTCGGTGCTCGCGCGCGCGGACGATCCCAACAGCGGCGGCCGGCAGATGCCGGCCCACTACAGCTGCCGGCGCCTCAACATCATCTCGACCGGCTCGTGCGTCGGCACGCAGCTCCTGCACGCAGCGGGCACTGCGCTCGCGTCGCGCATTCGCGGCGAGGACGCGGTGACGTTCACCTCGTGCGGCGAGGGCGCGACCTCCGAAGGAGACGTGCACGAGGCGCTCAACTTCGCGGCGACGCGCCGCCTGCCGGTCATCTTCCTCATCGAGAACAACGGGCTCGCCATCAGTGTTCCGTGGGAGAAGCAGATGCCGCTTCCCAACGTCGCCGATCGCGCGATGGCGTACGGGCTGCCGGGCATGGTGGTCGACGGGGAGGATCCGATGGCGTGCTTCCGCAGCGCCCGCGAGGCGGTGGCGCATGCGCGCAGCGGCGAGGGGCCGGTGCTCGTCGAGGCAAAGGTGCTGCGGCTCACGTCGCACAGCAGCGACGACGATCAGCGCCGGTATCGCGACATGTCGGAGCTCGAGGCGGAGAGGCAGCGCGACTCGCTGGTCAAGTTCCGTTCCCAGCTCATCGACCTGGGCGTGCTCACCGAGGCTGACGCGTCGGCGTTGCGCACGGAGCTGACTGCGGAGCTCGATCGCGCGCAGGAGGAGGCGGAGGCGGCGCCGCTGCCCGATCCCTCCACGGCGATGCGGCACGTGCTCGCGGAGCGCAGCTGACATGGCCGAGATCACGTTTCTGAAGGCGATCCGCGAGGGCATCCGCGACGAGATGGAGCGCGACGCGTCGGTGTTCGTCCTCGGCGAGGACGTCGGCGCCAAGGGCGGTGTGTTCGGCGTCACCGAGGGGTTGCAGAACGAGTTCGGCGAGTGGCGCGTGCTGGACAGCCCGCTCGCTGAGTCGCTGATCGCCGGTGTCGCCGTCGGCGCGGCGTGTAACGGCATGCGCCCCATCGCGGAGATCCAGTTCCAGGACTTCATCCTGCCCGCGGTCGACCAGATCATCAGCGAGGCGGCGAAGTTCCGGTATCGCAGCAACGGCGACTGGAACCTGCCGATGGTGGTGCGCGCACCGTTCGGCGGAGGTGTGCACGGCGCGCTGTACCATTCGCAGTCGCTCGAGGCGATCTTCTGCCACGTTCCCGGGCTGCGCGTCGTGGCGCCGAGCACGCCGTACGACGCCAAGGGGATGATCGTGTCGGCGATTCGCGATCCGGATCCGGTGCTCTACTTCGAGCACAAGCGCGCGTATCGCGCCATCAAGGGTGAGGTGCCGGACGGCGAGTACACAGTGCCGCTGGACGGCGCGCGCATCGCGCGTGCGGGCGCGGACATCGCCGTCTTCACGTACGGGATGATGGTGCACACCGTGCTCGAGGCTGCGGAACGTATGGTTCCCGCCGGCTTCGAGTGCGAGGTGGTGGACCTGCGTTCGCTGCGCCCGCTCGACCGCGACGCAATCGTCGCCAGCGCGAAGAAGTGCGGCAAGGTGCTGGTGGCGCAGGAAGCGAACCTGGCCGTCAGCGTTGGATCCGAGGTTGCGGCCATCATCGCGGAGGAGTGCTTCGAGTACCTCGACGCGCCGGTGATGCGTCTCGGGGGCCCGGAGATACCGGCGATGCCGTACGCGCCCCCGCTCGAGCGCTTTTACCTGCAAACTCCGGACAAGGTGGAGGCGGCGCTGCGCGCGCTCGCCGCGTATTGACCACGTCGCGACACCACGAGATCTGAGAGGCACGAGAACAACGACATGGCACTGACCGTCGACATGCCGCAGCTGGGCGAGAGCGTCACCGAGGGGACGATCGCCAAGTGGCTCAAGCACACCGGTGAACCCGTGGCGAAGTACGAGTCGATCGCGGAGGTGATCACGGACAAGGTCAACGCCGAGATCCCCGCGCCCGCCGACGGCCTGATGGGCGAGCTCATCGCGCAGGAGGGCGACGTGGTCGCGGTGGGCAAGCCGATCTGTGTGATTGAAACGGAGCTCCCTACCTCCCTGTCCCAGCCCGACCGCGGTCCTGCCGGGGAATCTCCCGCTCCTGCACCGGCTCCCGCGGAGCCAGCCTCCGCCAGCGCTCCCCAACGTGTCGCGGAAGCTCAGCAGGCGACACCGGTCGCTGTCCCGGAGACACGCCGCGAAGAGCCTGTTCGAGCTGAGGTGGGGAGCGCCGCCGCGGCCACCAACGGCGGCGCGGCAGCCGGCCTGCACATGACGCCCGCGGTGCGCATGCTCGTCCGCGAGCACGACGTCGACGTCAACCAGGTGCAGGGCAGCGGCATCGGCGGACGCATCACCAAGAAGGACATCTTGGAGTTCGTGCAGCGTCGCGATGCAGGCCAGATCGCCCCGGCGCAGCCCCTGCCGGCACAGCAGCCGGAGTCGGGTCAGGCCGTCGAATCTCGGGGGCCTGCGCCTGCGACGCCCGCCGCCCCGGCGGCGTCCGCTTCCGCTGCAGCGCCGGCTCCTGCCGCACCTGTTCCGGGCGAGGGGGAGACCGTCGTGCCGCTGACCTCGGTGCGGCGCGCCATCGCCGATCACATGGTGCGCAGCGTCCACACCTCGCCGCACGCGTACGTGCTCGTCGAGGTGGACATGTCCGCGGTCTCCCGCTTCCGCGATCGGGAGAAGCGCGAGTTTCAGCAGCGCTACGGCGTCAACCTCACATTCCTGCCGTTCGTCGCCCGCGCGGTGTGCGAGGGCCTGCGCCGGCACCCCACCCTGAACGCCAGCTGGAGCGACGACGGGATCGTGCTGAAGCGCGACATCCACCTCGGCATCGCCGTGGCCTTGGAGGACAACCTCGTGGTGCCGGTGGTGCGCAACGCCGACCGCCTCAGCCTCAGCGGTTTGGCGACCGCCATGGCGGACCTTGGCGATCGCGCCCGCTCCAACCATCTGAAGCTCGACGAGATCCAGGGCGGCACGTTCACGCTGAACAACACCGGCGCCCTGGGCGCGGTGCTCACCGAGGCGATCATCAACCAGCCGCAGGCGGCGATCATGACCATGGACATGGTGGTCAAGCGGCCGGTCGTGGTCGAGAGCGACCACATCGTGACCCGCCCAATCACGAACCCAGAGATGTCGTTCGACCCCCGCATCAACGACGGCCTGGCGGCCACCAGGTTCAGCCGCACG
>JAFALX010000409.1 GCA_019234035.1 Candidatus Dormiibacterota bacterium
CGATGCCGAAGCCCTCGGTGAGCCCGCCATGGATCTGTCCCTCGACGATCATCGGGTTGATGCGCACACCACAGTCGTCCACCGCGACCATGCGGCGAACCTTCACCTGCCCCGTCCCCTTGTCGATGTCGACGACCACGAGGTACGTGCCGAAGGGGAACGTCATGTTCGGCGGGTCGTAGTAGGTCACGCCCTCGAGCCCGGCCTCCATGCCGTCCGGGATGTTGGTGTACGCGGCGAACGCGATGTCCTGGATCGTCTTCACGTTGTCCGGCGAGCCCTTGACGAAGAACTTGCCGTGATCGAAGTCGATGTCCGCCGGGTCGGCCTCGAAGAGATGCGCCGCGATGGCCTTGCCCTTCTCGCGGAGTTTGCGCGACACCATCGCCGTGGCCGCGCCGCCGACGGGTGTGGACCGCGACGCGTACGTGCCCAGTCCGTATGGCGTGTTGTCGGTGTCGCCCTCGCGCACCTCGACGTCCGCCGCCGGGATGCCGAGCTCCTCGGCGACGATCTGCGCGAACGTCGTCTCGTGGCCCTGGCCCTGTGACTTCACGCCGAGCTTGAGGATGGCCTTGCCCGTGGGATGCACGCGCAGCTCGGCCGAATCGAACATGCGCAGCCCGGCGATGTCGTACTCCTTGCCCTTGCCGGCGCCGACCACCTCGGTGAAGCTCGCAACACCGATGCCCATCAGCTCACCGCGGGCGCGCTTCTCGGCCTGCTCCTTGCGAAGCTCCGTGTAGCCGAGCTTGTCGAGCGCGAGGTCCATCGCGCCGAGGTAGTTGCCGGAGTCGTAGTCCCACCCGGTCGCGGAGTGGTACGGGAAGGCGGTGGCCGGGATGAAGTTCTTCTTGCGCAGCTCGGCCGGATCCTCGCCCGTCGCGATCGCCGCGCTCTCCACGAGCCGCTCGATGAGATACGACGCCTCGGTGACGCGGAACGAGCAGCGATACGCAACGCCGCCCGGAGCCTTGTTGGTGTATGCGCCGTTGGCCGTGATGTGCGCCGTGGGGATGTCGTAGGAGCCGGTGACGATGTGGAAGAGCCCCGCCTTGAACCGGGTCGGCTGCGCGTCGGCGAAGAAGGCGCCGTTGTCGCTCAGCAGGTTCACGCGCAGGCCGGTGAACCTGTTGTTCTCGTCGAGCGCGAGCTCACCGTCCATGTGGTAGTCGCGGGCGAAGCCGGTGGAGATCAGGTTCTCCGAACGGTCCTCGATCCACTTCACCGGGCGTCCCAGCAGCAGCGACGCTGCGGTCGCGACGACGTAGCCCGGGTAGATCGGCACCTTGTTGCCGAAGCCGCCGCCGATGTCCGGCGAGATGATGCGGATCTTCTCCTCGGGCAGGCCGGCGACGATCGCGAACAGCGTGCGGTGCGCATGCGGCGCCTGGCTGGTCATGTAGATCGTCGCGTTGCCGGTGACCGGATTCACGTCGGCGACGCAGCCGCACGTCTCCAGCGGGGAGGGGTGGCAGCGCGGGTAGAACGTCGAGAGCTTCACCGTCTTCGCGGCGTTGGCGAAGGCGGCGTCGGTCGCCTCCTTGTCACCGCACTCCCACGTGTAGATGTGGTTGTCGGTCTGGCCCTCCTTGTCGTCGCGGATCACGGGCGCGCCGGGTTGCAGCGACTGCTGCGGCGTCGTGATCGCCTGCAGCGGCTCGTAGTCGACGTAGATGAGCTGCGCCGCGTCCTCGGCGATGTACTTCGACTCGGCGACGACCGCCGCGACCTCCTGTCCCTGAAAGCGCACCTTGTCGGTGGCCAGCACCGCCTCGGTGTCACCCGAGAGTGTCGGCATCCAGGCGAGCTTGTGCTGCGCCATCAGCTCGCCGGTCACCACGGCGATGACGCCGGGCACCGCCGACGCTTCGCTGGTGTCGATCGACTTGATCCGCGCGTGCGCGTGCGGGCTGCGCAGGATCGCCATGTGCAGCATGTTGGGGAGGACGACGTCGTCGACGTAGTTGCCCTTTCCCTGGAGGAACCGAGCGTCCTCCTTCCGCGGGACGGACTCGCCGATGCCGCCGATGGGCGCTGCTGCGGTCGCCATCACGACACCCCCGCGGGCTCGGCCGGCTGCTCTTTCACCGCTGCCTTCGTGGCGGCAGCGTGCTGAATCGCCTTGACGATGTTCATGTAGCCGGTGCAGCGGCAGATGTTGCCGCTGATGGCCCAGCGGATCTCGTCATCCGTCGGGTTCGGGTTGTCTTCGAGGAGCGCCTTGCCGACCAGCATCATGCCGGGAGTGCAGAAGCCGCACTGCAATCCGTGCTCGACGTGGAAGCCTTCCTGCACGGGGTCGAGTGCTGCGCCCTGCGCCAGCCCTTCGACGGTGGTCACCTTGCGCCCGCCGGCCATCGCGGCCAGCTGGGTGCACGACTTCACCGGTGTGCCGTCGAGCAGCACCGTGCAAGCACCGCAGTTGCTCGTGTCGCAGCCGATGTGCGTGCCGGTCAGCCCGAGCTTGGTGCGGATGAAGTCGACGAGCAGCGTGCGTGGCTCGCAATCGACGCTCTTCTCAACACCGTTGACCTCGACTGTGACATTCATGAATTCGCTCCCTGTGCACGCTTCACGGCGTCGCGCAGCCCGCGCTGGACGAACACCCGAACAACGTCCTTCTTGTATTCGGCGGTGCCACGGATGTCGCTGTTGGGCTCCGCGGCGGCCGCCGCGAGGCGGGCCGCCTCGGCGTAGAGCTCGGTGCTCGGCTCCTGCCCGGCCAGCGCCGCCTCCGCCTCCTTCGCCTTGATGTTGTGCGGGCCGACGGCGGTCAGCCCGATGCCTGCGCGGGTGATGCGGCCGTCATCGCCGAGGACGACGTGCACCGCAGTGGCAACAGTGGCGAAGTCGCCGATCTTGCGCTCCATCTTGTGGTACGAGCCGCCGGTCCGCGCGCCGCTCGGCGACGGGATGCGGATCGTGGTCAGCACCTCGTCGGGGCTGATCGCCGTCGTGAACGGCCCCTGGAAGAACCCGTCAGCCGGCCCGATGCGCTCGCCCTTGGCCGAGCGCAGCACGAACTCGGCGTCGACCGCGAGCATCACGGCACCCCAGTCGCCCTGCGGATCGGCATGGACGACCGAGCCGCCGATGGTGCCGACGTTGCGGATCAGCGGATCGGAGATCTGCGGCGCCGCGGCGAGCAGGACGTCGAGCCGGCCGCGCAGCTGGCTGGCAGCCTCGACGTCACGGTGCCGCGTGCGCGAGCCGATGCGCACGGTGCCGTTCTCGCTGTCGACACCGCTCAGGCCGGGGATCCGGCCGATGTCGACGATCAGGCTCGGTTGCGCGAACCGAAGCTTCAGCAACGGAATGAGGCTCTGGCCGCCGGCGAGCACCTTGGCGTCATCGCCATGCTCGCCCAAGATCGCCAGCGCCTCGTCCAGCGTTGCCGGCGCACTGTAGTCAAACGCGGCCGGAAACATCGCGCCACCTCCACAAATGCCTGCCGACGCGCGCGGAGCCGCCTCCTCACATGGGCCGGCCCCGTGGCCGACCCGTAGTAGCACCTGAGCGATGCGGGCGTCAACAGCGACGCGCGCTGCGTACCATCGACGGGGATGACAGTCACGCAGACGGCGCCCGAACGGCTCGAGTCGGTGGCAGCTGCACAGTCGCGACTGCTCGACATTGTGCGCTCGCTGGATGCCGAGGACGTGGCGCTCGAGCGTGCAGCGGGGCGGGTGCTCGCCGCCCCGGTGGTGGCGCGGTGGGACCTGCCCGGCTTCGACAACTCCGCGATGGACGGGTATGCCGTGCGGGCGTCCGAGGTTGCGGGAGCCGTTGCGGACGCGCCTGTGCGCTTGCCCGTGCGTGGCGAGGTCGCGGCGGGGCGCCGCGCCGGTGCGCTGGCCGCCGGCACGGCGATGCGCATCTTCACCGGGGCGGCGCTTCCGGCAGGAGCCGACGCGGTGGTCCGCCAGGAGGACACGCGACGCGACGGGGACGATGTCCTGATCGAGGTGGCGGTGGCCCCCGGTACGGCGGTGCGGCGCCGCGGCGAGGACATCACCACGGGGACGGTCGTGCTTCAGCCGGGGGGACGCGTGTCGCCTGCCGACATCGCCGTTGCAGCGGCTGCCGGCTCGGGCGCTCTGCGCGTCGGACGGCGCCCGCGCGTGGCCGTGGTGGCCGCGGGCGATGAGCTGCGGCCTGCGGGGAGCGACCTCGACGGTGCGCAGGTCGCCGACTCGAACTCGCCGATGATCGCTGCCGCCGTGCGCGAAGCCGGTGGCGAGCCGGTGCTGCTCGGCATAGCGTCTGACGATCCGGCTGTATTGCGTCAGACGCTGCGCACAGCGATGGAATCCTCCGATCTCATCGTCAGCAGCGCGGGCGTGAGCGTCGGTGACCACGATCACGTTCGGGAAGTTCTTGCCGATCTTGGCGAGATCGGGGTATGGCGCGTGGCCATGCGTCCGGGTAAGCCGTTGCTCATCGGACGCGCCGGGGCGGTGCCGTTCATCGGTCTGCCCGGCAATCCGGTGAGCAGCTCGGTGACGTTCGAGCTCTTCGCCCGGCCGGCGATCCTGCGGCTGCAGGGCGCGGCGGACGTGACGCGTCGCCGGGTGCGCGTGCGTCTCGGAGAGGATATCGCCAAACCCGCGGGGCTCGAGACGTATGCGCGGGCGCGGCTGGTCGAGTCCGGCGCCGACCTGCCGGTGGCGCTGTCGAGCGGCGGCCAGGGGTCACACATGATCTCCGCGCTCGTGGCCGCAGACGTGTTGCTCGTGTTGCCCGCGGAGACTGCGTCGATGCCGCGGGGCGCCGTCGTCGAGGCTATCCCGCTGCGATGACGAGCGCACTTGTCGCTGTGCCCGTCGTACCGGCACCGGCCGATGCATTGGGACGCGGGCTGCGTGACCTGCGCATCTCGGTGACGGACCGCTGCAACTTCCGCTGCCCGTACTGCATGCCGAGGAGCCACTTCGGTCCCGGATACCGGTTCGTCCCGACGCCAGCGGCGCTGACCGCAGAGGAGATTGTTCGAGTGGCTTCGATCTTCACCTCGCTGGGCGTGACCAAGGTGCGCGTCACAGGCGGGGAGCCGCTGCTGCGCCGTGAGCTCGACGAGATCATCCGGGGACTCGCGGGCATCGGTGTCGCCGATCTGGCGCTGACCACCAACGGGGCGTTGCTGCAGCGTCGAGCGGCGGCGCTCAAAGCAGCCGGGCTGCAGCGCGTGACGGTGAGTCTCGACTCGTTGCATCCCGAGGTGTTTGCGGCGATGAGCGATGTCAACGTGCCGGTGTCCCAGGTGCTGGACGGCATCCATGCCGCGCGCGATGCGGGGCTGTCCCCCATCAAGGTGAACTGCGTCGTGCGTCGCGGCGTCAACGAGGACGGGATCATCGAGCTCGTGGATTTCGCGCGGCGCGAGGATCTCGTGTTGCGCTTCATCGAGTACATGGACGTCGGCTCCTCCAATGGATGGCGCATGGATGACGTGGTGAGCGGCGCCGAGATCCTCGGGCGAATCGGGTCTGTGCACGCGCTCGAGGAGCTGCCCGCGGATCCAGGCGCGGTGGCCCGTCGATACCGGTTCGTGGACGGCGGTGAGGTCGGGGTGATCACGTCGGTGAGCCGTCCGTTCTGCGGTGACTGCACGCGCGCACGGCTCGGTGTGGACGGCCGGTTGTTCACGTGCCTGTTCGCGTCCGAAGGGCTCGACCTGCGGGCGCCGTTGCGCGAGGGTGCGAGCGACCACGAATTGCGCACGATCGTCGCGCGGCACTGGCACCAGCGCGATGACCGGTACTCCGAGCTTCGCGCGAGCGGCAGCCGGCCTTTGCAGCACGTGGAGATGTCGTACATCGGCGGCTGATCGCCACCT
>JAFALX010000168.1 GCA_019234035.1 Candidatus Dormiibacterota bacterium
GAGCCGCGCGGATCGATCTCTCAGCGAATCAGGCGGCGGAGGTGGCGCCCTCGAGCTCGACGGCGGGCCGGCGCAGCAGCGCGCGGGTGGCGGCTACGCGGCAGGCCAGCATCTCCAGGATGTCGTCCAGCTGTTCCCGAAGCGAGAGGTCGAGCTCGATCGGGTTGTTGTCGATCTCCCGCAGCAGCGCTGACAACCGAAGCGCCTTCTGGTCGATCCGAGCGACGGCCTCCTGCGGGTGCACCGCCGTCGCTCCCGAGTGATTCGGCTCCAATCCACAGTCCTCCTCGGTGTCCGGGTTTGTCGCCGCTCGGCAGGAGCCGGGCGCACCCACAGTTAACGGCGATTCACTGGGTCTTGGCAAGCCCTTAACCAGGGGCATCTCCGGAACCGATCCCGGAGGGCTCGACGTGACGGGGCGGCGCTCGCCGTCAGGCTTCCGTGTCGCCAACTAGACTGGACCTCGCCGGAGGGCCGGGCGCGGATGGCGGAATTGGTAGACGCGCGGGACTTAGGATCCCGTGGGGCGACCCGTCCGAGTTCGAGTCTCGGTCCGCGCAGTGGGTCCGGGCATGATGAGGTGTCATGGCGATTTCCGAGCTGTCTGTCGATGTGGAGCGCAAGCCTGGTTCGCAGGTGGAGCTGCGCGTCGAGGCGCCGCGTGCAGAGGTCGACGCCGCCATCAATGAGGCGCTGCGCCGGCTTGCAGGCCGCGTGCGCGTCCCTGGCTTCCGTCCCGGCAAGGCGCCGGCGGCGATCGTCGAACGTGCCGTCGGCTGGGACGTCGTCCGCCAGGACACGGTCGAGCACCTGATCCCGCGTCTGTACGAGCGCGCCATCGACCAGGCCGGCGTCGACCCGGTCGGCGAGCCGCAGCTGGACGTCGCGACGCTGGAGCGCGAGCAGCCGCTGACGTTCACCGTGGTGGTCACGGTCAAGCCGGACGTGGACCTGCGCGACTACCAGACCATCTCGGTGCCTCGCACGACCACCGAGGTCACCGACGAGCGTGTCGACGAGGCACTGGAGGAGGTGCGCCGCCGCCACGCGGAGCTGAAGGAGGTCGACAGGCCCGCGCAGGCGGGCGACGTGGTGCGCGCGGTGCTGACGATGCGGCACGGCGACGAGGTGCTCTCCGGCGAGGACGAGCGCGAGCGCGACGTCGAGCTCGACCGCGAGACGGTGCTCCCTGAGATCGTCGAAGGCGTAATCGGCATGAACGCCGGCGAGCACCGCGAGTTCGAAGCGAAGCTGCCGGCCGAGTATCCGCGCGAGGAGCTTCGCGGCGCGACGGTCACGATCGAGGTGACCGTCAACGCGGTGCGCGAGCGCGAGCTGCCGCCACTCGACGACTCGCTCGCCGAGACGGACGGGCACGGCACGACGCTCGGCGAGCTGCGCGACCATTACCGCGACACGCTGACGCGAGCGGCCGAGGAGCACGACCGCGAGAAGCACGAGTCCGACGTCCTCACCGCCCTGCGCGACCACATCCGCGTCGACGTCCCCGAGGCGATGGTCGAGCGCGAGATCCAGCGGCAGATCGACGACCTCGAGTTCCGCCTGAGCTCAATTGGCATCCCGTTGGACAAGTACCTGGAGCTGACCGGTCAGACCGCGGAGAAGCTGCGCGGAGATCGGCGCGAGCCCGCGGTGGAGCGGGTGCGCCTCGACCTGGCGCTCGACGCGCTGGCGAGCGCGGAGGGTCTCGAGGTCGACGAGTCGCAGGTGGATCGTGACGCGAAGCGGATCGCCGAGGGTCGCCGCCTCACGGCGACGCAGCGGCACCGGTTGCAGGACATCGCCCGGCGGGACCTGCTGCGCCGCGCCGCGGCGGAGCGAATGATGGAGATCGCCGGCGGCGACCCCGAGGGATTCGTCGAGGCCTAGTTGTTCCTCGTCCCCTTGCAAGGCATCTGAAAGGACGTCCCGCGCACCATCATCACCACGCATGAGTGACGGACCCCGCCCGTCGGCCCCGATAGCTCCGCCCCCGCCGCCACCGCCTCCTCCTCCCGGTGGCGGCGGATTTGGCGGGCCGCCCCCCTCGTACCAGTGGGTGGCGACCGGTGGCCGCCGCTCCCGCCCGGCCTGGCACGTGGCGCTTGCGGTCGTGGTCGCCGGCATCATCGTCGGCGTCGCCATCGCCATTCCCGTGTTCATCGCCCGCCACAACGGCTCCAGCTCCAACAGCGGTGGCGGCTCGACGTCGTCGCAGGCGCTGTCCGACTACCGGCAGGCGATGGCGATGATGCGGACCGCGACGGGGTTCCACTACGTCGCGAGCATCAGCGGATCCGGCGGCCAGCAGACCACGGGTGACGCCACGCGCGATGGCGGCAAGCAGGAGATCTCCGTGGCCAGCGCGTACGGCAACGAGCACTTCACCCTGCTGCTCGTCTCCGGCACCGTCTACTTCCAGGGCAACGCGGCGGCACTGCAGGACCAGCTCGGCGTCCCGGCGTCGAAGGCGGGAGGCCTGAGCAATCAGTGGATCTCGGTGGTGCACGGCGACGGGCCGTACGCGACGCTCGAGGTCGGCATCAACACCTCTGATCAGGCCGAGGAGACCGCGCTGCAGCCGACATCGGTCTCGAATGTCACCGAGTCCGATGGCACCAGCGCGCTCCGCCTCGAGGGCGCGGTCCCGCCGCAGAACGGAGCTCCGGCGGGCACCGGCCACCTCGACATCGCCACGAGCAACCACCGCCCGCTTGTGTACTACACGTCTCTCAGCCAGCAGGGGCTGACCCTGACGAGCAACGTCACATTCAGCTCATGGGGGACAGCGGCGCCGGTCAGCGCGCCGTCCGGTGCCACCGCATGGACGACACTCGGAGCGTCAGCGCCTCCCGGCGGGTACGGCGGCGGCGGTGGCGGCAACGGCGCGAGCCCGACCCCGCAGGGCGCGATCTAGCCCCTGCGTCGCCGGTTGAAACCCCGCGGCCACGGATACCCTGTCGCCAGTGCCTGAGCCGGTGATCCGCGTCCGCGACCTCGTGAAGCGCTACGGGGAGATCGAGGCCGTCCGCGGCATCGACCTCGAGGTGCAGCCGGGCGAGATCTTCGGGTTCCTCGGGCCCAACGGCGCCGGCAAGTCGACGACGATCAGCATTCTCTGCACGCTGGTCAAGCTGAGCGGCGGCACGGCGAGCGTCGCCGGCTACGACGTGACGAGCGATCCCAGCGCGGTGCGCAGCAACATCGGTCTCGTCTTTCAGGATCCTTCACTCGACGCCAACCTCACCGGTCGCGAAAACCTCGAGTTCCACGCCTTCCTGTACGGGCTGCCGCAGGCGCTGCGCCGCGAACGGATCGATCATGCGCTGGCGATGGTCGAGCTGACCGATCGCGCCGGGTCGCCGGTCATCCAGTACTCGGGCGGGATGAAGCGCCGGCTGGAGATCGCGCGCGGCATCCTGCACTACCCGCGCGTGCTGTTCCTGGACGAGCCGACGCTGGGCCTCGATCCGCAGACGCGCAAGCGCATCTGGGACTACATCCACAAGCTCCGTCGACGCGAGGGCATCACGATCTTCATGACGACCCACTACATGGACGAGGCCGAGTTCTGCGACCGCATCGCGATCATCGACTCCGGCCGCATCGTCGCGCTGGGGACGCCCAGCGAGCTCAAGGCGAAGGTGGGCGGCGACGTGGTCACCATCACGGCGGCCGAGCCGGCCGTTGCGGCGGACGAGATCCGCGCGGCGTTCGATCTGGAGCCGGCACTGACCGACGGCACCGTGCGCGTGGAGGTGCCCGATGCGGCCGCCTTCATGCCGAAGCTGTTCGCGACGCTGACCGTGCCCGTGAGCAATGTCGCGTCGCGGCGGCCGAGCCTCGACGATGGGTTCCTCAAGCTCACCGGCCACGAGATCCTCGACGAGGCGGGCGGCCGCCTGGAGCAGATGAGGCAGTTCGGTCGCGCCTGG
>JAFALX010000061.1 GCA_019234035.1 Candidatus Dormiibacterota bacterium
GTACGACTTCCCCAGCGGGTCGCTGCGCAGCGAGCGGGCGCCGCCGCCGTCGAGCGCCTGGTGCAGGACGAAGTTGAGGGCGCGAACGTTGGGCACCTCGTAGCGCTCGACCTCACCCTTCACGAAGCGGCCGAAGAGCTTCTTCACGCGTTCGGGCGTGACCTCCCGCACGATGGCCGCGTACATCGCGTCCGTCGGTGCGAACAGCGCGATGTTGGCGAGGTCGGCCTTGTCGCCGCTGCGCGTCTGCGCCACGTCCGCGAGACGGATCCGCGTGCTCATGCCTCGTCTCCCGCAGCGTGCACGTCGACGTGCACCCCCGCCTCGACGGTGTCGCGTGGCACGCGTGCGGGCCACACGCCGAGCAGCGCCCGCGATCCACTCGGGCCCGCAGCGCCGCCGATGAACGGTGGACCGTTGAGCGCAAGCGGCATCGCCGCTCTGGGAAAGCGTGCGGCCTCCTCCTCGGTGGCGAAGCGCGCCGCGACGCGCAGCAGCACCTCGTTCGCGTCCTGATGCGGTGCGGCGTCACCGTGCAGGCTGTCGATGCCGATGACCTCGGTGACCATCTCCAGCGGCTCGAGGCCGGCCCGCTGCGCGAGGCGCTCGATGAGCTCGGCCGAGCGCCGCGCCTTTGGCTCCGCGTCTGGCCACGAGTAGCCGATCATCGCGGTCCCCATCCAGCCATCGAGGTAGCCGGCGATCACCTTGAGCGTGTCCGGGCGCTGCGTGCCGTGCACACCGCTCACGCGCACGACGTCCGCCGCGACCTCCTCGAGGTGCACCGACGTGAAGTCGGCGACCACGTCGGGGTTCATGTAGCGGCGCGGGTCGAGCACCTCGTACAGCAGCTGCTCCTTCACCGTGTCGACGCTCACCCGGCCCCCCGTGCCGCGCGGCTTGGTGAGCAGTGCTGTGCCGTCGTCGTTCATCTCGCACACGGGGTACCCGACGCGATCGAGGCCGGCGATGTTCCACCAGTCACCGCTGAAGTTGCCCCCCGTGGCCTGACCGCTGCACTCCATCAGATGGCCGAGCACGACACCGGCCGCCAGCCGATCCCAGTCGTCGAACGCCCAGCCGAGCTCGTGCACCATCGGCGCGACGAACAGTGATGCGTCGGCGACGCGTCCGGTGACGACGACCTCCGCGCCGCGCTGCAGCGCCTCGACGATCGGTGCTGCGCCGAGATACACAACCGCGAAGACGATGCGTGCACGCACCGAGGCGAGATCGTCGCCCGTGTCCATGTTGCGCAGGTCGACACCGGCGGCGATGAGCTCGTCCACTCGCATGCTGAGGTCGTCGCCAGTAACGCTCGCGACGCGGAGGTCGGTCATGCCGAGATCGCGCGCAGCGCTGCGCACGGCCTCCGCTGCGCCCGCGGGGTTCATGCCGCCCGCGTTGGTGATGAGGCGGATGCCCATCGCGTGCGTGATCGGCAGCAGACGCCGCATGAACCCGGGCAGGTCGCGCGTGTACCCGCCCTCCGGATTGCGCATGCGGTCCTTCTGCAGGATCGCCATCGTCAGCTCGGCGAGCGCGTCGAAGCAGATGTAGCGCACGTCACCGGACGTGGCGACGTCGACCGCACCGTCCGGCGTGTCGCCGTAGAAGCCCTGGCCTGCACCGATGCGGATGCTCGTCACCGCAACACCTTAGCGCTGTGTGGCGCCGGCGCCGTGTGACGTTCAGCACTGGCACACGGCCCCGTCAGCGGCCTAGCCTATGGCGGACGGCAGACGCCGTCGCGTCTGCGTGGCCAGTGTTGGAGGCAGGAACATGGACGCAATGGCTGTGCTCGCGGGAGCGAGGGACGTCATCACCACACAGCGCGTCATCGGCGAGCCGTATGAGAAGAACGGGGTGACCGTGATCCCGGTCGTCTCGGCCAGCGGCGGCGGCGGCGGTGGCGAGGGAACCGGCAGCGACGGCAAGGGCACCGGCGGTGGGCTCGGCCTGAGCGTGAAGCCGCTCGGCGCCTTCGTGATCAGGGGTGACGATGTGCGCTGGCTCCCCGCGGTCGACGTCACGCGCGTCGTTATCGGTGGACAGCTGCTCACTGTGATCGCGCTCCTCGCGATCCGCAGCATCGTGCGCAGCCGTACCAGGCGCGTGCTGCTCCGCGAGAAGATTCGCGGCCACGCCGCGCGGCAGCGGGCGAAGGCGGAGCGAAAGAGCTAGGACGCGGTCGCGGGCGTCCGCCCGACGCGCGCCAGCCAGCTCGACGGGTTCTTCAGCTCGGCCATCGTCGGCATCATCTCGGCGCTCTCCCACACGCGGTTGAGCGTCGCGAGGTCCGACTGCTTCACCACGGCATCGCAGAACTGCTCGCCGATCTCGTACTGACGCATCTTCAGCTCCAGTCCGGTGAGCGCCATCACGAGGCGCTCCAGCAGCGTGCGCTGTTCGCGGCGGCGGTGCATCGCCGCCTCGAGATCGTCGTGCCGCGCGAGATGGCGCTTGCCGACCGTGTGCATGACGAAGTTGCTGTATCCCTCGAGCACGCTCATCACGGCCTGCACCTTTGACACCGTGCGCATCTGCGTGCGCACGGTCTGCGGCAGCCGCTTCAGCATCTCCTGCGAATCGAGAAACCGCGAGCCGTCGGCGGTGAGGCTCTCGGTCAGGAGGCCGCGCGTGATGCCGACGATGTGCTCGCGCAACCATGGATGCTGGCTGAACTGCCATGCATGCGTGAGCTCGTGCAGGATGAGCCAGCGCCGCAGCGCCTCACCGGGCACGTTCTGCTCGCGCTGGATGGCCATGATGTTGGGCTCGACGAGGTACAGCGCGGGCTGCGCGGTGGCGAGCTCGCTGTCCGGCGGCGCGAGCGACAGCACCGGGTCGTACTGGCCCAGCACGCGGCGGGCCATCAGGCCCATGAGCTCGCCGATGTAGCGGTCCATCAGCCGGCGGCCGAAGTTTGTTGCGATCGAGTCCGGCATCGTGGCCCGCAGCTTCTCGACGGGATCGAGCAGCCGGCGAACGATGGCGATGTTGACGTCGATGAACCCGCGACGATCCAGCGCGACGAACCGCGGCGGTTCGAACGGCATGTCGTTGCAGACCTCGCCGAGCAGCGGCGCGAGGTCCTCGGCCATCCCGGTGTAGAGCGCGCCGAGGCGGCCCGCCTCGTCGCTCGACAGGCCGCTGCCGAGCCGTTCCCCGCTGCGCTCGACGGCTGTCTGACGAACGATCTCCCAGTCGATCAGCTGGCGTTCGCTCGCTGTGGCCTGCGGGCGGAGCAGGGCGCGGGCCGAAAGCACGACGCCGACACCCGCGGCGCTGGCCGCGAGTACGCGCGCAACGGTCTCACGCGAGGGCTGAGGCATGGCTCGATCATAGGCCGGGGCGGCGCGTTCCCGGCGTTCGGGGCTGCTAAATGCCCTCTTGCACCGTCGTGATGTCGTCGGGGATCAGCCCATGAGCTTCGCGGTGAGCGGCCTGCGCCGCCTCGCTGTTGGGTGCGTCCAGCAGGTAGTAGACCCTCGCGGAGTCCTCGGCAAACCAGCACTTCAGGAAGCGCACGCCGTGCTTCTTCTCCACGCCCGGATGCCGAGCGTTCGCGCCGGTCACGGCGTCTTTGACCGGCCCGTCCACCTTGGCGTGGTGGTCCATGAACAAGGGCATCGTCCCACCTCCATCGAGCGTTGGCCGATTGTCGACCTCGGCGAATCATGCGCCACCCCATCGGCTTTTGCCGGCCACACACGGCCACGCCGTTTACACGACGTCCTCGACCTGGGTCCTGGAGTCGACACAACTGGCGCAGACTGGGTCGTGGATGTTCGTCGCGCTCAACATTGGCGGCAGCGTCGTCGCCGGCTGGCTCGCGGTGCTCGCCGGTGCCGCGCTCGGACGGGTGGTGTGATGCGACACGCGATGGGTCACGTCGTCGAGGGAGCCACGACGATCGCGGCGCCTCCGGAAGCCGTGTACGCGGCGATCGCCGATGTCACGCGCATGGGCGAATGGAGTCCGGAGAACGCCGGCGCGACGTGGCTGGGCGGCGCCACCGAGGCGAAGCCCGGCGCGAGGTTCACGGGACACAACAAGAACGGCCGCCACCACTGGTCGACGTCGTGTACGGTCGTGTCCGCAGATCGCGGCCGTGAGATCTCCTGGGAGGTGCGTTCGACATTCAGCCTCCCGGTATCGCTGTGGAAATACCAGTTCGCTCCCGATGGCAGCGGCGGCACGCGGGTCACCGAGTCCGTCGAGGACCGCCGCGGCGTGCTGATCCGCACGTTCGCGCCGCTGGTCACCGGCGTCAACGACCGCCCGGCGCGCAACCGCGAAACGATCCAGTCGACGCTCGCGCAGCTGAAGCGCGCGCTGGAAGCAGGCTCCTGACTAGTACGAGAGCGTCACCGACCCGGTGATGCTCGCTTCGATGGTCTGCGTGCCGAAGCGGTAGTGGGTCAGCGTGATCGACATCGTGCCGCCGCTGATGTTGCCGCCGGTGAGGGGCCCGGCGATGCTGAACACCTGCGTGTTGCCGCCCCACCACGTGCTCGTCGTCCGCACCAGCGTGATGCTGCCGTTGCCGGGTCCGAACTGTCCGTGCAACGAGACGCCCGAGAAGCCGGCGATGCCGCTGATGTTGAACGAGCCCCCCGGCAGCAGCGGCACCGACTGGCCGATCGACGACGGGATGTTCCCGTGACACGCGCCCGTCGACCAGCTGCCGTTGATCGAACCGGTGGCGCCGCCCGCGAACGGGCTCAGCACCAGATTGGCTCCAGACGGACACTCGCTGCTCGCCGCCGGAACGCCCGTCTCGACCCCGGCGAGTCTCTCACTCGCGGCGCTGCTGGCGCCGGCGAGGACCGGCGTCAGCGCGGCGAATGCCGCCGCCATCGCGGCGGCAGCCACAAATCGCACTCGGTGCATACGTCGACCTCCAAACCGTCTGGGACGCGACCTCGGCGGCGCGATTGTAGGCCTCTCGATCACACACCGCGCAACGCCTCCGTCGGCGAGAGCCGCGCCGCACGAATCGCGGGCCAGAGTCCCGCACCGGCGCCGATGGCGATGGCCGCGGCCATGCCCCCCGCCCACGCGACGGGGGGTACGACGACACTCCAGCCCCGCGTTGAGGCGTACACCGCCGTCGCGATAGCGCCGCAGGCGACACCGGCCGCTCCGCCGAACAGCGCGAGCAGGATCGCCTCACCGAGGAACTGCGCACGGATGTTGCCCTTCGTGGCGCCCAGTGAGCGGCGCAGCCCGATCTCCGAGCGGCGTTCGAGCACCGAGATCACCATGATGTTGGCCACGCCCACGGCGCCGACGAGCAGCGCCACCGCGCCGAGCCCGAGGAACAGACCGTTGAATGCGTTCTGCGCCGCGGCGCGTGCGACCAGCGCGGACGAAGGCTGGCTCACGTTCACCTCGTTGGGCGCCTCAGGGTTCGCCGTCGCGGCGAGCACGGCATGCACCGCGTCGACCTGGTTGGTCGCTGCACGCACGTAGATCGTTGACGGGTGACCGTCGAAGTTCAGGTATGTCTTCGCCGCGGGAAAGCCGACAAGGATCGTCGTGTCGAGCTCCGGCGCCAGCGCGGACGGATTGAGGATGCCGGTCACGTAGAACCACATGCCGTCGACCCAGATGCGCTCCCCGGGAAACACTCGATCGATGCCGAGCCGCTGCGCTGCCGACGCACCGAGCACTGCGACCGGCTCGGTTGCGGTCGAGCTGTTCAAAAACCTGCCGTGCGCGAGGGTCGTGCCGGTGTCCGCCAGCAGGCCCGTGCTCGACGCGAGAATGCTGATGTCGTTGGTGTTGAACTTCGGCACGAGCGGGCTGCGGTAGACGTTCCCGGTCGCCGCCCCGGTGTACTGCACCTGCTGTACCGGTCCGATTCGCGAGATCATGCCTGGCGCCGAAGTGTTCAGCTCGGCCGTGTGGCCGAGGAACGTCTGCCCGTTGGTGACGCTGAGCAGATTGGTGCCGAGCTGGTCGATCTCGCTGAGCAGTCCCTGCTGCGACGACGAGGACAGGCCGAGGACCGCGACGATGGCGGCCACGCCGATGGCGATGCCGAGCGCGGAGAGCGACGCGCGCAAACGTCGTGTTCGCAAGCCGACACTCGCCACGCCGGCGAGGTCCGAGAGTCGCAAACGCTTGCGCACCGGCGGACCCGGGGGGCCCGCCGGCGCTGTAAGGGGAGGGTGATGCAGTGGTGGTGACGCCGCAGGCGCAGAATCGGCCACGATCCGCCCATCGCGTATCTCGACCTGTCTCGGAAAGTGCGATGCGAGGTCGCGATCGTGCGTGATGACGACGATGGTTGCGCCTTCGCGATTCAGCTCGGTGAGCAGATCGACGATGGCGTTGCCTGACTTCGTGTCGAGGTTGCCGGTGGGCTCGTCCGCCAGCAGGATGGCCGGCCGGCCGACGAGCGCCCGCGCGATGGCGACGCGCTGACGCTCGCCGCCCGAGAGCTGCGTCGGCAGAAAGGTGATGCGGTCCTTCAGCCCCACACGGGTGAGCGCCTCGGCGGCTTTGCGCCGCCTCGTGCGGCCGTCCACGCCGGTATACAGCAGACCGTCGGCAACGTTCTCGAGGGCGCTGGCGTGCTCCGAGAGAAAGAACTGCTGGAAGACGAATCCGATGCGCGAGGAGCGCACGGCGGCAAGCTGCGAATCCGACATGCCACCGACGTCCTCGCCGGTGATCCGCACGCTGCCCGTGCTCGGCAGGTCGAGCGTGCCCATCAGGTGCAGCAACGTCGACTTGCCCGAGCCCGACGGGCCGATGATGGCCACGAGCTCGCCCCGTCGTACCGTGAGGTCGACGCCGCGCAAGGCGGCGACCGGGGGCTCCTCGTCGTACGTCTTGGTGACGTCGTGAAGCTCGATGACGGGCGGTCGTTGCTCGTCGCGCTGCAGGGCCGCGCGCTCACCGTCCACCGCGCCGGCGCTCGTGCCTGCGAGCGACGTCTCTGCACCCAGATCGACGGGCGCCTGCGTGCTCATTGCGCGGGCACGACGATGTGCTGGCCGGCAGCGAGGCCGTCGCCCGTCACCTGCACGAGTCCATCGGCGTCGTCGAACAGGCCGGGCTGCACCGCGACCAGATGGTGCGCGCCGTTGGCGCTCACCACCTCGACGGCGTAGCCGCCACCGGAGAGCGCGACCAGCGCGGTCACCGGTACGACCAACCCGCTGGGCACCGACGCTGTGGTGATCGACACCTCCACCGGCGCCTGGTCGAGGTTGCCGGTCGCGGACGGATCATTGAGCGTGATGTCGACCGCGATTGTGGGCGTCGCGTTGTTGTTGTTGCCTCCGTTGCCGCTGTTCGACGGCGTCGTGGCGACACTGCCGACGAATGACACGGTGCCGGTGGTGGTGCGGTTGTTCGGCAGGGTGATCGTCACCGCGTCACCTGCCTTCACCTGGCCCTGCTGTCCCACGTCGAGCGCAACGGTCACCTGACGCGTGGTCGAGGTGACCTGCATGATCGTGGCGCCCGGCTGCACCGCGCCGCCGACGCTCGGGGTCACCGACGTGACGATCACCGCAGCCGGTTCGACGACGACGTCGCCCAGGTGCACCACCCCCGTCTGCGGGGCGCCGATGGACGCCTGCCACTGCTCCACCGCGGCCTGCGTGGCGTCCGAGAAGTGATTGCTCTGTGTGAGGCCGGAGCCGAAGCCGAGCGCGATCAGATTGGCCGTGAGCTCGCCGACATCGGCGCCGTCGCTCACGCCCAGCTGCAGGTCGCGGTACAGAGTCGTGTTTCCGTAGAAGAGGGGCACCGTGACTCCGCCGACGGAGTACAGCGACTGGCCCTGCGTCACCTTCGTGCCGGCGGCCGGGAGCGACGTGTACGTGGTCCCGGGATTCACCGCGCTCGCGTCAGCGGTTGCCAATGCGCTTTGGGCGTTTGCGAGAGCGCTTTCGTCGGCGCTGAGCTTGGACGCGTTCTGGTCGTGCGACTGCGTTGCCTGCGACTGCGCGGAGGCGAGCTGGTTCTGCGCCTGCGTCAGCTTGGACTGGTCCTGCGCCACGGCCTGCTTGTCCGCGGTGCACGCGGGACTCGACGGCGTCGCGCAGTCGGTGTTCTCGGCCGACTGATCCGCGTTGAGCGAGCTCTGCGCCGATGACACTGCACTCTCGTCCTGCGACAGCGTCTGATCGCTGGCGGCTGTGCCATCCGACAGCGACGTCTGGTCCGCGGCGACGCTGTTCTGGGCCTGCGTCACCTGCTGCTGCGCCTGCGTCAGCGCCTGCTGCGTCGTTCCGTTCGGAGCGACGACATTCGACGTGCCGCCATAGCCGAGCGTTCCGGCCACCGCCGTCTGTGACGACAGCGGTCGCTCCTGCACCGTGGCGATGCCCGTGGCGGCGCCGTTGTCGCCGCTGCCCGCAGCCGCGGCGGCGCCGAACGGATGCACGACGACGAGCACCGCGGCAACGATGCCCGCGACGATGACAGCGATACCGGCGCCCGCGAGCACTCGCCGGTTGCGCAGCAGGTCTCGACGCGGCCTGCGTCCGCCGGGCTGCGATGCCATATCAACAGTTGGGGTGGGAGGCGACGCGACGCTCATTTGACGATCGGTCCGCCGCCGCTGCCGCCGCCCCGGTTGGTCGTGCCACCCCCGGGAGGTTTGGGCAGATCGCTCTGGCATGCGCTCTGCGCCGCCTGGAACTGTGGCGACTGCGGGTCGACACCCGTCGGTACCTGCAGTTCCACGCCGCCGCCTCCCGGACCGCTGTGGAACTGCGGGTCGGGGAAGTTGGCGATGCCGTGGGCGCGCATGCACTGCGAGAACTTCAGCGCCTGCTGCTCCATCGCCGCCTGCTGCGACGGGCTCACCTTCCCGCCGTTTGGCAGGTACTTCGAGCAGGCCTGCTGCGCGGCCTGGAACTGCGGCGAGTTGGGATCCATCGCCAGGTCGTTGCCGTTGATGGCAAGGCCGCCGCCGCTTCCGGGATCGGGGAAGCCGGCGATCCCGTGCCCGCGCATGCACTGCGAGAACGCCTCCAGGCCCTGCGCCTTCGACCCGCTGCCCGGCCCCGAGGACGACGGCGATGGCGATGAGCCGCCGCCCAGATTGGCCACGCCCGGGCTGCCGGACCCGCACGCTGCGAGCACCAGCACGGCCGGCAGAAGCAGCAGCAGAACGGCCGGCGGCGCGATTCCGCGCCGCCGCCGCAGCCGGGGTGCCCGCGCCGCGAGTTTGCTGAGTGGATCGCAGGTCATGGTTCGTGTCCTCTGTGTCCGGATCGACGGGACTCGATCTACGCCTGCTGTGGTTTCGCCGTGGTAACGCTGGGAATCCCCTCCACGCGTTACCTTTTTGAAACCATTGCGGGCGCACAGTTCGACCGTGCGCGTGCTGGTCGTCGAGGACGACATCGAGCTTGCCGATACCATCGCCGCCGGGCTCCGCCGCGAGCAGATGGCGGTCGACGTGGCGTACGACGGTCCCGGCGGGCTCGACCACGCCGTCGTGAACGACTACGACGTCGTCGTCCTCGATCGCGATCTTCCGGGCATGCACGGCGACGACCTGTGCGCGGCGATCATCGACGCGCGACGGCGCTGCCGTGTGCTCATGCTCACCGCGTCGTCAACCATCGAGGAGCGCGTCGGCGGTCTCGGCATCGGCGCCGACGATTACCTCACCAAGCCGTTCGCGTTCGCCGAGCTCGTGGCGCGGCTGCGCGCGCTGCTGCGCCGCGCGCAGCCGCTGGCGCCACCGGTGTTGCGATACGGTGACCTCGTCCTCGACAGCTCACGCCGCACCGCGTGCCGCGGCTCGGCACTGCTCGATCTCGGACCGAAGGAGTTCGCGGTGCTCGAGGTGCTGCTGATGGCGCAGGGACGCGTCGTATCCGCGCAGGAGCTGCTCGAGCGCGTGTGGGACGAGGCCGCAGACCCGTTCACCGCGGCGGTGAAGGTGACGATGAGCCGGCTGCGCCGCAAGCTCGGTGAGCCGCCGCTGGTCGAGACGGTCTCGCACGCGGGATACCGAATATGAAGACGCTGAAGCAGCTGATGTCGCGCATCCCGCTGCCACGGCCGACCATTCGTTTACGGCTGACGCTTCTGTACGGCGGGCTGTTCCTGGTGTCGGGCGCGGTGCTGCTGGCGGTGACGTACATCGTCGTGTCGAACAGCACGCAGGGCACGGTGTTCGCCACGAGCTCCGCCACGGGCGGTGGCGGGCTCGTCGCGACGGACAAGACGGGCGTGACCATGCCCGTGATCAACACACCGGTGCAGATCCCGCCGGGAGCCGGAATCATCCCCGGTGCGCCCGGCCCGGAAGAGCTGCAGCAGCTGGCGGGCAAGCTGACAACCCTTGCGGCGCAGCAGCACAACCAGCAGATGCAGCAGCTCCTGATCGGGTCCGGCATCGCGCTCGGAGCGATGGCGATCCTGGCCATCGGGTTCGGCTGGCTCATGGCCGGTCGCGTGCTGCGCCCGCTGCGCACCATGACGAGCACCGCGCGCAGCATCTCCGCGAGCAACCTGCATCAACGGATCCCGCTCGACGGGCCCAACGACGAGCTGACCGAGCTCGGCAGCACCTTCAACGCGCTGCTCGGCCGGCTGGAGCAGTCGTTCGAGGCGCAGCGGCAGTTCATCGCCAATGCGTCGCACGAGCTGCGCACGCCGCTCGCCCGGCAGCGTGCGGTGGCCGAGGTCGCGCTCCGCGATCCCGGGGCAACGGTCGCGACGCTGCGAGACGCGCATGAACGCGTCGTGGTCGCCGGCGAGCAGCAGGAGCGGCTCATCGAGGCGCTGCTGGTGCTGGCGCGGAGCGAGCGCGAGCTCGAGACACGCGGGCCCTTCGATCTCGCCGACGCGGCAGGCGTCGTGCTCGCGTCGCGAACCGCCGACATCGAACGCCAGGGGCTCACCATCGAATCGCACCTCGAGAGCGCGGTCACCTGGGGTGACGCGCGACTAGCCGAGCGAGTTGTGACCAACCTTGTCGACAACGCCACGCGTTACAACGCGCCGGCCGGCCGCATCGACGTCCTTAGCGCGGTGGTCGATGGCCGGGCCACGCTGCGCGTGTCGAACACCGGTCCGAAGGTGTCACCGGAGGACGTCGTGCATCTCACCGAGCCGTTCCGCCGCGCCGGCACGCAGCGGATGCAGACCGACGGACTCGGTCTCGGCCTCTCCATCGTCAACGCGATCGTTGCGGCGCACGGCGGCACTCTCGAGCTCAGCGCCCGGGAGGGAGGGGGCCTCGAGGTCGTCGTCGAGTTCCCCGGGCCTGGGCGG
>JAFALX010000137.1 GCA_019234035.1 Candidatus Dormiibacterota bacterium
TTCGGCATCAGCGCCGAACGGCGGCCGCCATACACCGGCGTCTGGCTCGGCACGCAGAAGCTCGCAGCCATCGGCGTCAAGCTGGCGGCCGGCGTCACCCAGCACGGGGTGGCGCTGAACGTCTGCCCCGACCTCTCCTGGTTCGATCGGGTCACGCCATGCGGGATTGAGGATGCGACGGTGACGTCGCTCCGCGCCCTCGGTGTTGCGGACGTCACCCCGAAGGACGTCGCGCCCGTGTTCGCTCGCGAGCTCGCTCGAGCCTTCGGGCTCCGGCTCGCTCGCCGCGATCTCGACTCGTCGCCGGCCGACCCACCCTCAAGCGACCCGCCGATCAGCCCGCAAGCGGCCTGAGCACGGTGAGCGCGGAGGCGATCGCGGCGGCCCGGCCGTCGGCGCTCGCCGAGCGGTACCTCGAGGCGATCTACTACATCGAGCACGAGGGCGAGGCCGCGCGCCCGGGCCGGCTGGCCGAGTGGCTCGGCGTCAGCGCGCCGACGGCGACGGTCAACCTGCAGCGCCTCGCCCGTGACGGCTGGGTGCGGACGGGCCCCGACCACGGCGTTCAGCTCACCGAGGAGGGCGCCCGCGCCGCGACCGAGATCGTGCGCCGCCACCGGATCCTGGAGCGCTGGCTCACCGACACGCTGGGGCTCGACTGGGCCACCGCGGATCGCGAGGCGGCCGCCCTCGCACACGGCGTGAGCCCGCTGGTGCTCGAGCGCATCGACGCCACGCTCGGTCACCCGAGCACCTGCCCGCACGGCAATGTGATCCCCGGTCGCGCGCCGCCCCGGGGGGGTCACCTGCGCCGGCTGACCGAGCTCGACCCGGGAGACCGCGGCCGCGTGGCGCGGATCTCCGAGGTGGCCGAGCACGACGCGCCGCATCTGCTGGCGACGCTCAGCGCCCACATGCTGTACCCGGGCGCCGAGGTCGAGGTGCTGGAACGCGGTGGCCACCGGCTCGACGCCGGCACCGGCCCCTTCGCCATCGACGGCCTCGTCGCCCGCGCCGTGTGGGTGACAGTTCAGTCCGATTAGATTAGGCTAATCTAAGCCGCGAGGCAGTCGGGAACGGACGTCGGAGTAGTGAGGCAGTGTTCGGCAGCTTTCTCATATTCGCCCGCGAGGGGATCGAGGGAACGCTGATCTGCGCGATCCTGCTGACGTTCCTGGGCGCAGCAGGGCGGCGCGACCTCTTCCGCTGGGTGCTGGCCGGCGCGGCGGCGGCCGCCGTCCTGGCCGCGGGGGTCGGCGTCGTGCTCTGGGTCGTCAGCCGCGACGCGTTCGTCGGCTCGACCTCGCAGGCGTGGTTCGAGACCGTCGTGTTCCTCGTCGCCGTCGCCGTGCTCACATACATGACCTTCTGGATGCGGCAGCACGCGCGCACCATGGGCCGCGAGATCCGCGACCGCGCGTCCGGGGCCGTGGCCGGCGGTTCGGCTTTGGCGCTCGCGCTGATCGCGTTCGTCACGGTCGGACGCGAGGCGGTGGAGACCGTCCTGTTTCTCCTCGCCATCGCCTACCAGAGCTCGCCCCTGCACGTGGGCATCGGGGCTGTGCTCGGCCTCGGTCTCGCGTTCGGCGTCGGCTTTGCCATGTACCGCGTGGGTGTTCGCGTCAACGTGGGCAAGTTCTTCACGGTGATCGGCAGCCTGCTGCTCGTGGTGGCGGCCGGGCTGCTCGCCAACGCGGTGCAGAACCTGCAGCAGCTCGGCGTGCTGCCCGGCGGATCGATGACCCTCTGGAACATGAGCGGCACGCTGCCCGACGACAAGGGCGTGGGCGACGTGCTCCACGGGCTGCTCGGCTACAGCGCCGCGCCGACGCTCCTGCAGGTACTCGTGTGGGCCGCCTTCCTCGGCGGCGGGCTCTGGCTGTTCCTCAGGCCGTCCGCGCGGCCGGCGGCACCCCGTCCCGTCGCCGCCGCCTCCTGACGCGATCCCCTCCGCCGCCAGCGTTACGGCCAACTTCTGACGTTACTGGTCGAGTACGAACAAACGTTTCGTAGACTGCGGCGCGTTTGATCGCTACCATCGCGCTCTGAGCGTTCATCTGTTCGGTCCACACAGTCCAGAACATCTCACCAACAACCCCGAAATAGATGTCCGCTCTGAGGGACGGCACATGCCCACGTTCGTCCGCAACCGCGTCCTCAACCAACTCACGTGGACAGAGGAGCCCGAGCCAACGCGCGTCAAGCGCCGTGAGGCGCTCTGCGAGCTCGATGGTCTGCTGACACAATTGGAAGAGGTGAACCTGCGCGGCGGTCACATCCCCACCCGCGTGCTCGTCGCGCTGCGACGGCGTGGCGTCGCGTTCGGCCCACGCACCGGGCCGGCCGAGCTGATCGAGGCTGTGTTCTGCGTTCAGGAGCAGTACATGCGGCAGCCGTCCGGCGCCCCCGGGATCGATCCCGGGGCACTGGCGGAGCTGCGCCGCCGGTTGGCCTCCTGAGCCAGGACGCCGCGAAGCGGGCGGTCGGCGTAGCAGCCGCCGCGATGGTCGAGGACGGCATGCGTGTCGGCCTCGGCACCGGTTCGACGGCGCACTGGTTCATCGTGTCGCTCGCCGCGCGAGCTCGAGACGGGCTCCGGGTCACGTGCACGGCGACGTCGGATGCGTCGGCGCAGCTGGCCGTGTCGCACGGTCTCGAGGTGCGCGAGCTCGGCGCGGACGGCCTCGACTTCGCCGGCGACGGCGCCGACGCGGTCGACCCCGACCTGAGGCTCATCAAGGGAGGCGGCGGCGCGCACGTGCGCGAGAAGATCGTCGCCGCCGCCGCAGAACGCTTCGTCGTGCTCGTCGACGAGAGCAAGCTTTGCGAGACGCTCCCGGGTTGGGTGCCGATCGAGATCGTGCCGTTCGGGGCGGAGCGCACCCTGGCGACCCTCGCGTTGCTCGGCGGGACCTGGCCGCTTCGCGAGTCGCGCAGCGACAACGGCAACCTGCTCGCCGACGGGCGCTTCGCCGATCCGATCGACGACCCCGAGGGGCTCGCCGCGCAGCTCGATGCGGTGCCAGGAGTCGTCGGGCATGGACTGTTCCTCGGCATGACCGATCTGCTGCTGGTCGCGCGGGCGGACGGGAGCATCGAGGAGCGCGCGCCACCGCGCTAGTAGCACGACCGCGGCGCGAATGCTGCCCGAGGGCACCGCGCCGGCCGGGTCCGTTCGACAATACCCTGGCGTGGAAGATCGGTTTGTGGTGGCCCGCAACCCGGACGCGGCGAGCCGCCTGCCATATCTCGTCTCGTTGCCGCTCGACGGCGGGGTGCTGCTCCGGGCCCGCGAACCGTGGCCCCGGGGCGCTCGCGTCTTCTGCCTGCGTGACGACGCCTCGTGGGAGGGCGAGCCGGAGGTGGTCGACGAGGCGGAGGTTGTTCTGTGCCGGCGCCGCGGCGCAGCCATCGACCTGGTCCTCAAGAGGTCCCAGAACGCGCGCTCGCAGTTCGTGTTCACGCAGGTGCGAGGACGGCCGGCGGTGTGGTGGCAGACACAGAAGACCGTCCAGGCCGCCAACCCGGGAGCCCGCGTGCCGCGAGGTCGTGCCGCCGGTCAGCTCACCGTTGTGGTCGACACGCGCGAGAAGTACGGCTGGCGGTTCACCGGCCGTGAGCTGTCGGTGGAGCGCCGTGTCCTGCCCGCCGGCGACTACGGGGTCGTCGCCGGCGACCGTGTCATTGCGCTGGTGGAGCGGAAGACTGTCGAGAACCTCGCGGCATCGCTGTCCGATGGCACGCTCACGTTTCAGATGCAGCGGCTCGCGGAGCAGCGCGTACCCGCTGCTGTGGTGGTCGAAGCGGATTACCCGGACGTGTTTCGGCTGCATGCCGGTCGCGCGTCGTGGCTCGCCGACGTGATGGGCCGCCTCGCGGTGCGTTACCCCGAGGTGCCGTTGGTCTTCGCAGGCTCGCGCCGCTTTGCCGAGGAGTGGACGTACCGCTTCCTGGGCGCCGCAGCCGGTGACGCCGGCGAATCTCCGGCGATAGTGTGGGGGCCCGAGGGCGGATAGCTCAGCCGGTCAGAGCGCCTCGCTTACACCGAGGAGGTCACAGGTTCGAACCCTGTTCCGCCCACCATATTTGTGTATTCGAACTGATCCCGTTTCTCGCCAGCGCGGTGCGTCTGTACGTGTCCGGATTCGCGTCGCGTGAGGACATCGACGAGGGCATGCGCCTGGGCTGAGTCAACCCTTGGAACCGCTGCAGTTGCTCGACTACATCGGTCTCGACACCGCGCTGTTCGTTGCGAGTCGCTGTGCGAGGAGTACGCGAACTCGGACTACGCATCACCCCGCTGCTGCGCCGCACGGTCGCCGCCTGTTGTCTGGGACCCAATGCGGACGCGGATTCGACGAATACGGCAACGGCCGCTGAGCGGCCGGGCGTGACGGCCGGCGGTTTGCGCTCCTCGACGTGCAGGTGGATGCGGCTGAGCATCCTGCCCTCCGCCCAGAATTCCTATGCCGACTACGCCGGGTGTCACCCCCCCGGACGCCGGGTCGTTCGTTTCTTGCCTTCGCTTCGAAGAAGCGGAGCGCGAGCACTTGGCTGTGGTCGATCTCTGAAGCGTCGAAGTCGATGCAGCCACGTCAGCCAGGGGCTCCGATTCGAGGACCACCCGCTCGGTGCCGCCCAGACATGCTGCGAGCGCGACGGGTGGATAGCCCTCAACGCACACGAGCGGCAGGCAGGCCACCATCCGCAAACCTATTCGTGACGCTGAAGGGTTCGGCCAGCCGCACCGCTCCCGCCTGACACGAGATAGATATCCGGATATACTGCTGGCGATGAGCAAGATTCTCGTCTCGGTCGACGACAAGCTGCTCGCCCGGATCGACCGTGCCGCACGGTCAGCGGGGCTGACCAGAAGTGCCTACCTGGCTCGCTTGGCGGCGCGCGACCTGGGTGACGCTCGGGGTCCTGGAGCTAGCCGACAAGCTCGAGGCGCGCTCGCACGGCTGCAGCGTTTGTTCGACGCACAGCCTGCTGACGACGACGCCACGACGGCCGTACGAGCCGACCGGGACCAGCGTTGAGCGAAGTCATCCTCGATGCATCGGTGGTCCTTAAGTGGTTTGTAGCAGAGCAGCGCGGATTCTCCGAGGCCCGCGAACTGCGCGACGATTACGAAGCCGGCCGTCTCTTCGTAGTTGTGCCGGCCCTGCTGTTTCTCGAACTCTTGAACATCGCGGGCCGGCGCTGGAGGTGGAGCGACGATGCCATCCACGAACTCGCCACAGCTCTCAGTGACCTCGCGTTCGAAATCGACGAGGCCGGCTTAGCATCGGTGGCTTCCTGGGTCGTCCGCGGGCTCACCGCGTACGACGCTGCCTACGTCGCGCTGGCAGAGGAGAGAGGTCTCCCGCTCGTGACCGACGACGACAGGATCCTCGAGCTCGCTCCCGCTATCAGCCGTCCGCTGGTCGGCGGCTTGTCGGCTGGTTGATCGAGTGCCTGCAGTCTATTCGTCAGACGACGCTGCATGCGACGTCTTAACGGGCCGCTTCCGGCTAAGGCCTGGCAGCGCAGGCGAGCATCGTCTCACCCGACCTCCGGAGCCGATCACGCCGCCCCACGGCGCGGCTGATACCAATCAGGCGACCCCTGACCTCGGCGAGGTTCAAAAAAGCCACTACCCGGCCGACGTTTCCACGGAAGTCGGATCGAGCAGTTTTGAAGAAGCGCGCAGGCCGGAGCGCTCATACCATCAGGGCCGCACGGTCAATCGAGACAGCGGAGAACACTCAATGCCGACCACACAGAAGACCATCAAGTCGCCAAAGGCGACGACGTCGACGACGTTCAGCACCGCCGAGAAGGCCGCCATGCGCGAGCGCGCCCGGGAGGCGCGAGCGAATCAGGACGCAGCGGCGCTGGAAGCCGAGTGCGTGACCAAGATCGCAGAGATGCCGCCGTCGGATCGCACCCTCGCGAACCAGGTGCATGCCATCGCCAAGGCCGCGGGGCTGTCACCGAAGACCTGGTACGGCATGCCGGCGTATGCAAAGGACGGCAAGAACGTGTGCTGGTTCCAGCCGGCGTCGAAGTTCAAGTCGCGATACGCGTTCATCGGGTTCACCGACAACGCCAAACTCGACGACGGTTCCATGTGGCCGATCTCCTTCGCGCTGACGAGGGTGAGCGCTGCCGACGAGAAGCGGCTCACCGCACTCGTGAAGCAGGCGGCGCGCTAGCAGCTCATCTTTGATGCGATGCGTTCGTGATCCGCCGGGTGACCGGTTCGAGGCGGTGGATCTTGGTATCGGCTGCGAAGCTCAGCGACCGTGCAGACGCGCCGGCGAGCGCGATCGACATCCCCGAAGCATGCTCGAGGACGGCTGGTCAGGCCACTATCCGGCCTGCGCCGCCGCTTGAGGCTGTGTTTCTGCCAGAACTGCGCTCAGCTCCTCGGCCGTCACCGGCTTGCTGAACAGGTAGCCCTGCCCGAAGTCGCACCCATGCTGGCGCAGGTACTCCTCCTGTGCCGGTGTTTCGACTCCCTCGGCCACCACCTCGAGGCCGAGCACGTGAGCCATGTGCACCATCGTCTCCAGCAGCGACGAGCGCCCGCCGGCGCCGTTGATCTCGTCGACGAACGTCTTGTCCACCTTCAGGCGATCGAACGGCAGGCTGCGCAGCCGTCCCAGCGCGGAGTAGCCGGTGCCGAAGTCGTCGATGGCGAGCCTGATGCCCCGCTGATGCAGCTCCTCGAGCAGTGACGAGGCGCGTGCCGATTCGGCGATCGAGACCCCCTCGGTCAGCTCCAGCTCGAGCTGGTCTGCAGGGAACTCGGTCTCGCGCAGGATGCGCATCACGCGTTCGACGAGCTCCGCGTCCTCGAGGTTGCGGCCCGAGAGGTTGACGGCGAGGCGCAGATCCGTGATGCCGGCGGCGCGCCAGCGCTGTCCCTGTTCGCACGCGCGGCGCAGCACCTGCGCATCGATCTCCTGCACGAGACCGAGCTCCTCCGCGAGCGGGATGAACGTCGCCGGCGGGACGAAGCCACGTGCCGGGTGCTGCCACCGCGCCAGCGCCTCGGCGCCGACGACCGCGCCGGACCTGAGGTCGACGATTGGCTGGTAGTGGACCTCGATCCCATCCCCGGCGAGGGCGCTGCGGAGCTCCTCGCCGAGCTGCAGCTGCTCGACCAGCGCTGTTCGCATGGCCGGCGTGAACACTGCGTGGCGTCCGCGGCCGGAGCGTTTGGCGAAGTACATCGCCAGGTCCGCGTCCGCGAGGAGTGAGTCCGGATGCATCGTGGCCGGTCGTGCAGTCGCGATGCCGACGCTGACCGTCGGTGTCATCTCCTTGGCGCCGGCGGTGAACGGCTGATTCACCGCAGCAATGACGCGTTCTGCCGCGGTGAGCGCATCGCGCTCGAACGCGGGGGCGAGGACGATGCCGAACTCGTCACCGCCGAGGCGGGCGACGGTGTCGCCCGGCCGCACTGCGTCGACGAGCCGGCGCGCGATCTCGGTCAGCGCCTGATCGCCCACGTTGTGGCCAACACTGTCATTGATCTGCTTGAACTCGTCGACGTCCAGGTACAGGACGCTGATGGGCGCGTTGCTCGCCGTGTATGCGACCGCGGCGCGTTGCAGCCGCTGCCGGAAGAGCTCGCGATTCGCCAGCCCCGGTCAGTGGATCGTGGAGGGCCTGGTAGCTCAGCCGCTCCTCGTACTCGTGGCGCTCGGTGACGTCGCTGAGGTTCAGCACCATCCCCTCGACGTCGGGGTCGTCGAACCGGTTCGTGAAGCGGCACCACACGTGGTGCCAGGTGCCATCGCGATGGCGCATCCGCGCCTCCACCTCCTCGCCCGAGTCCAGCCCGCCCGCGAGCACGCGCGCCCAGGCGCGGCCGGCACGCTCGCGATCGTCGGCGTGGACGAGGTCACCGATAAGCGCGGTGTTCCCATTGCCGGAGTGAAACGCGTCGGCGAACGCCGGCGTGGCGAAGACCAGGGTGCTGTCGCGGCCGATGACGAGGATGCCGTCGCTGGCGTTGGCGAGCAGCGCGGCGAGACGGCGTTCGCGGCTCTGGATCTCCTCGCCGCGCGTCTTGACCTGCGCCACCATGTCGTTGAAGGCGCCGCCGACCCGGCTGAACTCCGCGTAGCCCTCGTCGGGGACACTGCGGTCGTAGTCACCGGCGCTGACCGCCTCGCTGCCGCGCTCCAGCGCATGGAGCGGCGTCAGGATCGAGCGCGTGAGCCGGTGCGACAGCACGAGCGCGGCCACGACGCCGAGCAGCAGCGCTGCGACCGTGATCAGCAGCGCGATGTGCTCGGCGTTGGTTCGATCCGTCTGCAGCGCCGCGAGCTGCGCGGTGTTGATCTGCTGGATCCTGGTGACGTCTGCGGTCGTGGTCTCGAAGTCGCTGCTGATCCAGAACGCGGCGGAGTCCGCGAGCGAGTTCGTCCCGGGCAACGCGCCGGCGGTGCCGACCGCCGCGCGATCCGGTGTCGAGATGGTCCAGTTGAACTGCAGCGCCGCAAAGATGCGGTTCTGTTCGGGCGTGCGCTCGGGGACCGTGCGCCAGCCCGCGAGGTCGTCCGCCACCCTTTGCTCCGCCGCCGTGTACGCGGCGCGGCTCGTCGGGGTTCTGTCGACGAGATAGCGCAGGCCGGCGTCCGCAACGCCCTGGAGGTCGTCATGCAGCTGGCCGAGGCGCTGGGCCTGCTCGCTCGTCTGCGCGACCTGGTTGAGGATTCCGCCGGTGACCAGCTGACCCACGCCGGCCGCGACCGCCACCGCCAGCAGCGGAAGCAGCAGGAGAAACGCGTGGATGCGGAGACGAAGCGCGAGCGATGGCTGTCGCCGCGGGCGCCGGGGCATGCGTCGAGCCTATGGGCGCAGCTGTGTTGCCCACGAACCCAGTTCGCGCACGGCAGCAGCCCCGCAACCGATTCGTGATTCACCCTCTGACCGTTTGAAACCGGCCGCCGGGCCGCGTCGTCGCCTTCTGAAGAAGTCGTTAAGGAATGTCAGGCGTGGCGTCCGCCGCCGACGCTGTCGAAATCACGTGGATGTCGTTCGACGTCCAGGTGTCGGAATGGCTTTTCAGTCAGGAGCATCATCCAGATGGCCAAGTACCTCTTTCTGCAGTACGTCGACGAGTCCAAGGCGCCGCGCCCCGGCACGCCGGAGATGGACGCGGTCGTGAATGCCTTCGCCGAGTACCACGCGGAGATCACCGCCGCCGGCGCCTTCCGCGACGGCGATCCGTGTCAGCCTGCTGCGGCGGGCTTCAGCACCGAGGTCCGAGGCGGATCGGCGAGCACAACCGACGGGCCCATGCACGCGCAATCGCCGTGGCTCAATGGCTACTTCGTGCTCGACTGCGCGGACCGCGCCGAGGCACAGCGGTGGGCGGAGAGGAATCCCGCTGCCCACGCCGGCACCGTCGAGGTCCATCCGATCCTCACGTTCTGATCGTCAGCTTGCTGCCGCAGCGCAACGATCCCCTTGCGGTGCAGACCGCAGGGGATCGGTGGACCCGCCTCATGTGACGTCGGCATGCATGCGCAGGCCCTGTCCGAACTGCGTCTGCTCGACGCCGTCGTCGACGAATCCCATCTTCACGTAGAACTCGACCGCTCGCGGGTTGGCCGTGACCTCGATCCGCCGGCATCCGCGTGAGCGCGCGAGTACGCGTGCGTCGTGGACGAGCGCGCGGCCGATGCCGCGCCGCATGAACGCGGGATCGACGAAGAGACCGTCCAGCTCCGCGGCGCCCTCGCGTCGTCCGGCGACGAGCGACGAGAATCCGAGCACGCGCAGCAGTCCGGTCGCGACGCGGACGTTGCCGTCCTCGATGTCGCGCAGCGGCACGTCGATGACATCGGGGTGCGCGAGCAGATCGTCGCGGTACTCCTCCCACACGAGGCTGGCCCGCCGCATCACATCCTCGAGCACGTCGACCTCTGATGTCTCCGCGTCGCGAATCTCGACAAACCCCGCATCCACGTCGAGCGCTGTCGTAACACACAACCGAGCGGCGTGACCTCGTTCACGGCGCAGCCGCCGACAACAACATGTTCAGCCCGCCTTAGCCAAACCTTCATCCCCCGGCTCATAGCCTCGAAAGCCACTCGTCGTCGGCCTGCATGGAGGTGTCCGCCAATGACTCGCCGTTTGCTCGTGGCAATCCTGGCGTCGGCAGCTGTTGCTGCCGGCGGGATCGGCGCCCTGGCGCCCCTCCACGCGGCCGGCCAGACGCCCGTGCCCGCCTATGACCACGTCTTCGTCGTCGTCGAGGAGAACCACGGCTACACCGATGTCATCGGCAACCCGGCGGCCCCGAACCTCAACAGGCTGGCCAATACCTTCGGAATCTCGACCGACTACTACGGCGTCACCCATCCGAGCGAGCCCAACTACGTGGCGTTGCTCGGCGGGAGCCCGTTCAACGTGAACAGTGACGACGCGTACTACACGCAGACGGTCAACCAGCCGAACCTCATCAGCCAGCTGGACAAGGCCGGAATCTCCTGGAAGGCCTACCTGCAGGCGCTGCCGCATCCGAACTACCAGGGCATCTGCTACCCGGCGAACTGCAACGGCTCGCCGGACAAGGATCCGCTGTACGTGAGCAAGCACGACGGCATCCAGAACTTCTCGACGTCGCGGACCACCGCGGACTGGAACCGCCAGGTGCCGATCGAGCAGCTGCAGAGTGACCTCACATCGAATTCGGTGCCGCGCTTCGGGTATGTCGTCCCGACCGAGTGCAGCGATCAGCACGGCGATCCGCCGTACTGCATCGACAGCGGCAACCCCGGCGGTGGCGATCCCCAGGACCAGCGCTTGGTGGCTCAGGGCGATCAGTACCTCGGCAGCATCGTGCAGAGCATCACCAACGCGTCGTTCTGGTCCAAGGGCAACAACGCGATCGATGTCGTGTACGACGAGGGCGACGACAACCAGGGCTGCTGCGATTCCGGGAACGGCGATCCCAACGGCACCGGCGGCGGCCGTGTGGCCAACGTCGTCGTGACGAGCCACGGTCCCCGAGGCGCCACCGACAACACCCCGGCCAACCACTACTCACTGCTGAGCACGATCCAGAACACGTTCGGCCTCGGCTGCCTGGCGAACACGTGTGACACGACCAACGTCAAGCCCCTGTCGAAGCTCTTCGCGGTGACCGGCTCGCACGCGGTCGCCACCACGGCCATCACCCCGCCGAACATCGCGACCCCGACGCCGACACCATCGGAAACGACGGGACAGACGTCGCTGACCCCGAGCCGGGGCGGGTTCACCGTGCAGCGGGCGGCAACGCTCGGCGGCGGTGACAACAGCCTCGGCGCCGTCGCGATGGCGTCGGCGCACGACGGTTGGGCGGTCGGCAACTTCCTGCCCGACGACCCCAACAGCAATCAGGACGCCACGCTCAGCCTGGCCGAGCACTGGGATGGCGCGAAGTGGACCGTCACGCCGACCCCCAACGCGGGTCCCAACTTCAACACGCTGTTCGGCGTCGCGGGCGACGCCGCGCACGCGTGGGCCGTCGGCACCGCGCTCGACTCGCATTACAACAATCAGGCGCTCGTCGAGACGTGGAACGGCACCGCGTGGTCGCTCACGCCCGTCCCGCAGCCCGGCAGCGAGCGCAACCAGCTCTTCTCCGTGTCGGCGGTCTCGCCCAGCGACGTGTGGGCGGTCGGCGACCAGCAGGGGAGCAACGGTCTCTTCGAGACGCTGGTCGAGCACTTCAACGGCAGCACGTGGAGGGCTGTTCCCGCGCCCGATCCCGGCAGCACCGGCAACTTCCTGTACGGCGTCAGCGCATCTGACGATGACGTGTACGCCGTCGGCGAGCAGATCGGTGGCAGCGGCTTCGATCGGGCCCTGGTCGAGCGCTGGACGGAGGCCTCCGGGTGGTCGGTCGTTCCCGCTGCGTCCGCGACGGCGACGGCCGGCTCGACGATGCTGTTCTCGGTGACGCGTACGACCGACGGCGTGTATGCCGCCGGGCAGACCGAGGGGCAGCAGAATGGCGCCACCCCGCTGGTGGAGCACGTGACGGCGAGCGGGGCAACGCCCGAGTCGCTGCCCGCAGTGCAGTCGAACTGGGGTGAGCTCTTCGGCGTCAGCGGGACCGCCGATCACGTCTACGCCGTCGGAACCGTGGTCAACACGACGACGACCAACAACGAGGTCATCGTCATGCGCCGCGACGGCGACGGTTGGCACCTCGTCAGCGCGCCCAACCCCGGCGATCCCGCCGGTGGCAGCAACATCCTTGGCGGCGTCGCGTCGACGGGAGAGCTGACCGTCACCACGGGCAGCTACGACACCGGCGGCAGCCGCCTGCCGCTGGTGGAGACGCACACCGACAGCTAGATTCCCGGTTTCGACGGAGCACGGCTCCGCTCGCCGCTACCATCTCGCGCATGCGCGAGATGGGGACGGCGGCGAGCGGGGTCCGCTTCCGTGTGTCGCCGCAGGGTCCATTCAGCCTGGCGGCCGCCAACGAACGCTTCGGCGGCTGGGTGGAGGCGCAGGCCGGCGAGGAGCTCGCCGTCTCGATGGCATTCCCGGTCGAGGGCTCGTGGCTGCCCGCCGCGGTGGTCGTGCGGCAGTCCGCGGACGGCGCGGTGGCAGGCGAGGTCCATTCGGCGGGCGCGGCCGTCGCTGACGCGGCGCGGCGCCAGGCGCTCGCCGTGCTCTCGCTCGATGTCGATGGGTCCGGGTTCTCGGCGGTGGGGGAGGCCGACCCCGTGATCGGCGACCTCCAGGCTCGATATCCCGGCCTGCGTCCCGTGCTGTTCCACTCGCCGTACGAGGCGGCTGCGGCGTTCGTCATCGGCCACCGCATCTCGATCGCGCAGGGGCGGGCCATTCGCAAACGGATCGCGGCCGCGCTCGGTGCCGGGATCGAGACACCGGCCGGAGCGGTTCATGCGTTCCCGGCGCCCGCTGATCTGCTGCGCTTCGATGTCCTCCCCGGGGTGCCCGCGGCCAAGATCGAGCGGCTCCACGGGGTGGCCCAGGCGGCGCTCGACGGGCTGCTCGATCGGGACCGGCTGCGGACGATGCCCGAGGCCGAGGCACTGTCAGCGCTGCGGCAGATCGGCGGCATCGGGCCGTTCTTCGCGCAGGGCATCCTCATGCGGGGCGCGGGCCTGGTGGACGCCGTCACCGATGACGAGGTCAGCATGCAGGCGCTGCAGCGCGCCTATCGGCTGCCCGGCCTGCCAACGCACGAGAACGTGACAGAGATCACCGATCGTTGGAGGCCGTACCGGATGTGGGCGCTGGTTCTGCTGCACGCGTGGTTCCGCAGCGAGGCCGGCGGACCGCTGCGACATCGACGCTGATGTGGTCCCTGTCATCGAAGCGCAAGGAAAGTGGCCGTACGCTCAACGCCGTCACCGTACCGCGGTGCAAATGATGCACATGGCGCCCCGAGTCGGTGATACTTGTATCCATAACGGTCTGTGGGGCACCGTCGTCGGCCCCTGAAATTCGGTCTCCCTCCCTCGCGGCGGCCGCTTCGGCGGCCGCCGCTTTTTTGTGTGAAGCGTTAGCGCACGTCCTCGGTATTAGCGTCCGCACGCCGGGCGCGACGAGGGTCCGCGGATCAGCCAAGCGAGATCGATGCGCGCCCATGCGGGACGCGCGTCGTGTAGGCGTCATCGATTGGAAAGAGTTGCTAGGTAAGACTCCCGACTGCATGCATCGACTGTGTAAGGGGATGTAGTCCATGCGCCGCTTTCTCACGCGCAGGCTCCTGGTCGCCTACGCGACCATCATCGCGTTGGTCGTGGCCGGCCTGATCATCCTCGCGCGCCAGGGCGGCGCCACCGTGCAGTACGCGACACAGGTGGCCACTATGGGAACGGTCACGCAATCCGTGGCCATCTCCGGCAACCTCGCCTCCGCCGCCGAATCCGACCTCGACTTCAACGCAACCGGAAAGGTCAACGCGGTCAACGTCAGCGCAGGCCAGCAGGTCACCGCCGGCCAGGTGCTCGCAACCCTCGACACGACCAGCCTGGCGGCGACATTGACGCAGGCCCAGGCGACGCTCAGCTCGGCGCAGGCAAAGCTCGCGCAGGACGAGGCGGGGACGACACCGACAACGCTCGCGCAGGCGCAGGCATCGGTGAATACTGCCACGGTGTCACTGCAGAACTCGGAGACGGCCTACAACGACACGGTCACCGTGAACCAGGCGTCGGTGACGCAGTCGCAGGCGCAGCTCGCCCAGGACCAGAACACCATGCATACGGACTGCAGTGCCAGCCCGCCCGCTGCCTCGTGCTCCGGTGACCAGGCCAAGGTCAGCACCGATCAGGCAAACCTCGCCGCCTCACAGAGCAAGTCACAGCAGTCGGATGACCAGGCCGCTGCGCAGGTGAACTCCGCGCAGGTGGCGCTGTCGAACGCACAGGCGTCGCTCGCGGCGCTGCAGCAGGGTGGCACCGCGACGCAGATCCAGCAGGACCAGGCGCAGGTGGAGATCGATGAGATCGCCGTGAACACGGCGCAGACCAACGTCAGCGGCGCGACCATCACCGCCCCGGTCGCAGGCCTGGTCGAAGAGGTGAACGCGAGCGCCGGACAGCAGGTGTCGGGGGGCTCGTCGAGCTCGAGCACCTCGAGCGCCAGCAGCGCGGCCAGCTCGTCGTCGAGCTCGAGCAGCGCAACGCACGCGATCGTGATCATCACCCCGGGGCTGTTCCAGGTGACGGGGAGCGTGAGTGACGCGCAGGTGAACGAGATCGCGGTCGGTCAGTCGGCGCAGGTGCTGCCCGCGGGGTCCCAGCAGGCCGTCCCCGGCAAGGTGACCGCGGTGG
>JAFALX010000180.1 GCA_019234035.1 Candidatus Dormiibacterota bacterium
AGAGCGGCGTGACGTCAAGCAGCAGGACGTCCTTCACCTCACCCTTCAGGACTCCCGCCTGGATGGCGGCGCCCACGGCCACCACCTCATCGGGGTTGACACCGCGATGGGGATCCTTGCCGGTGAGCGACTTCACCAGCTCCTGGATCACCGGCATGCGCGTGCTGCCGCCGACCAGGATGACCTCGTCGAGGTCGCCGGCGCTCAGCCCGGCGTCCTTGAGCGCATCGGCGAACGGCTTGCGGGTCCGCTCCGTGAGGTCGTTGGTGAGCTGCTCGAACTTGCTGCGCGACAGCGTCATCGCGAGGTGCTTCGGACCCGACGCGTCGGCGGTGATGAACGGCAGGTTCACCTCCGTCTCCATGCGCTGCGAGAGCTCGATCTTCGCCTTCTCGGCGGCCTCGGTGAGCCGCTGCAGCGCCTGGCGGTCGCCGCGCAGGTCGATGCCCTGGTCCTTCTTGAACTCATCGGCGAGCCAGTCGACGATGCGACGGTCATAGTCATCGCCGCCGAGGTGGGTGTCGCCGTTGGTCGCCTTGACCTCGAACACGCCTTCGCCCACCTCGAGGATCGACACGTCGAACGTGCCACCACCGAGGTCGAAGACGAGGATCTTCTCGTTCTCCTTCTTGTCGAGCCCGTACGCGAGTGCGGCCGCAGTGGGCTCGTTGATGATGCGCAGCACGTTGAGTCCTGCGATCTGTCCTGCGTTCTTGGTCGCCTGCCGCTGTGCGTCGTTGAAGTACGCCGGGACGGTGATGACCGCTTCGGTGACCTTCTCGCCGAGATACGCCTCAGCGTCGGTCTTGAGCTTCTGCAGGATCATCGCGGAGATCTGCTCGGGCGTGTACGTCTGGCCGAGCACCTCGACCTCGACGCGCCCGTCCTTGCCTCCGACCACCTTGTACGGAACCTGCTTGGCTTCCGTGCCGACCTCGCTGAGCTGCCGCCCCATGAACCGCTTGATCGAGTAGATCGTGTTCTCCGGGTTCACCGCGGCCTGCCGGCGGGCAAGCGTGCCCACCAGGCGCTCGCCTGTACGCGTGAAGGCGACGACCGACGGCGTGGTACGGCTGCCCTCGGCGTTGGCGATGACTGTTGGCTCCCCGCCTTCCATCACCGCGACCACGCTGTTGGTGGTGCCGAGATCGATGCCGACGGTCTTTGCCATGAGTAGTCCCTCCTGGGATTGAAAGTGTCGCTGTTGAGCGCGGATTGCTCTGTGTACGGGATACCGTGGTCGCCAGAGGCACTAAACGTGTGACTCGGTATGTTGATAGCCTCGGGTCGATGAGTGACAGCCCCGCGCCCGACGACTACGCCGGTGCGCTCCGCGACCTGCGCCGGCTGGCCGACGAGGACTTCTGGACCCCGGGGCTCCGCGATCACGAGCCCGGGCGGCATCAGAGTGACCTGGCCGAGCTCGGCCTCCGCGTCACTGTGACCCGCGCCCGCTACCCGAACCGGTCGGACGGCGTCGACCAGTACGCCGTGACGATGTCACGGACCACCATGGACCGGCCGCCGGACGCGACCGACGTCCGCCTCGTCATGGACGCCGCGTTCGGTGAATCCGCAGCGCGTGCCGTGGAACGCTCAGCGCTGGGCTCGAAGGTCCGGCTCTTCCGCGTCCCCGCCGACGTCGATCAGGACTCGAGCTCGTAGGCGTCGGCCCCGATCAGGGGCACGAACCGGCACGGGCCGAGGTTCTCGGTGAGCCAGCGCCCGCCGCGCAGCTTCAGGCGGATCAGCTCCTCGCCCTCCGGGCCTCCACCGACGGGAACCACCAGCCGGCCGCTCCCGCAGAGCTGGCGGGCCAGCTCCACCGGCAGCCGCGGCGCCGCCGCGCCCACGGCGATGGCGTCAAAGGGAGCCCGGTCGGGACTGCCCAGGCTGCCGTCACCGACGCGGACGTCGACGTCGAACCCCAGGCGGGCCAGCGTCACCGCCGCCGCTGTTGCGAGCTCGGGAAGGCGCTCGATGCTGACGACATGCGCACCGCAGGCGGCCATTACCGCCGCCTGGTAGCCGGATCCCGTGCCCACGTCCAGCGCCAGGTCGCCCTCGCGAAGCTGCAAAGCCTCGACGATCACCCCGACCATCAACGGCTGGGAGATCGTCTGCCCGGAGCAGATCGGCAGCGCGCGATCGGCGTAGGCCTCGGCGCGATCGGCGCTGGGAACGAACTCCTCCCGCGGCACGCGCTCCATCGCCGCCAGGACACGCGGGTCCTGCACCCCGCCGGCGCGGAGCCGCTCGAGCATCGTGTGCCGTGCGGCATCTTGCGTCATCGCATAGGTCTACCACTCGCGACACTGTCCGTCCCCGTGGCCGGACAACTGCCGGAAGACTCTCCGGTGCCGCGAGCCTTCGCGGCTGAGCTCAGTCGCGCGGCGTGAGGTCGAGGTCGGGTGGCGGCGCGTCCGGGAGCTTCCAGACGATGAACGCCTTCTTCCAGCGGCGATGGAACTCGTTGGCCGCGTCGACCGATTCGTGGTACAGCCGCCGAAAGCGCTCGACGTCGCGAGCCTCGATTGCCTGCATGATCGGCTCGAGGTCGTCGGCGATCCACTCCTGCAGGTCGGCGATGTACTTGGGCCGCGTGACCATGCACATGCGCATCAGCTTGCGCAGCTCGCTCAGCTGCCAGCGCGCGAGGGGCCAGTTGCCCGCCTCTGCGGCGTAGTAGCACTTCCAAAAGCGCGCGCCGATCTCCGGCATGAATCTGGCCAGCCCCGGCTGGAGGGCCGTCAACTCCTCCACCTCGAGACGTTCCGGGTTCTTTGCGGGCTCCGAGGACGTCTCGCTCACCGTGACGAAGTGTATGCACGGGAACCGACGGTGGGCGATGCGCGTCTCAATTGAGTGCATCATCTCGACGCGGGATAGAGGAGGCCTTCGTGGACGCCCAGTCGCTGCCGCCCCAGATGCCGGTACCACCGGCCGCCGGCGCGCGCCGTCGCGTGCTCTGGCCGCTGGCGGCGGTCGCGATTGTCGCCATCGCGGGAGCCGGAGCCGGCGCGTACTTCGGACTGCGCGGCGCGAAGGGGCCCGGGTCTGGGCCGGGCGTCACTCCTCCTGCCCGCGCCTTTGCCGCCGCGGCGTACGACGAGGCGTCGCATCAGGTCGTGATGTTCGGTGGCGAGGGCGCCGACGGGGCCTCGCTCGGCGACACGTGGACCTGGGACGGGACCGCCTGGACGCAGCAGCATCCTGCGTCCTCACCCCCGCCACGCGCCTTCGCGGCGATGACCTATGACCCCAGGAAGCACGACGTCGTACTCGTCGGCGGTCGAACCCTTCCGAAGTTGGTGCAAACCATCTGTGGCGGAGTCATCAGCGCCGGCGGCCCCAACGCGACGCCGGGCGTGGCCGCACCTCCCATCCGCTGCACACCACCCGCTCAGTCCACCGAGCTCTCCGACACGTGGCTGTGGGACGGCGGCACGTGGCGGATCGCCGGGACGACACCGACGCTGCTCCCGGGC
>JAFALX010000262.1 GCA_019234035.1 Candidatus Dormiibacterota bacterium
TCTCGGGGCTCAGCTGCTCCTCGACCCGGCGGATGCGGCTCGGACCCTCGTTGCGGTGCCGCGCGGCCACTGCGTCGGTGCTGGCGCGAGCCACCTCCTCGGCGAGCGCCTCCGCGCTGATCGTCGCGACGCCCATGGCGCCGACCAACGCGCGCTGCAGGCGGTCGCCGGTGGCGACCGTCACCTGGCCGGCCTCGCCGTGGCGCGCCCGTCGCTGGGCGAGGCGCTCGATGACGTGATCGGCGGACGCGGCCTTGGTGCCGAAGCGGACGGTGACGCCGTCGAGGACCGCGGGTGGCTCCGCCGTCTCGGTGCGTTCGTGTGAGTCGAACACCACGGTCACCTGCACGCCGCTGTGCGCCGAGTACTCGCTGAGTGCGTGGACGAGCTGATCGCGGGCATCCTCCAGCCCGCGCGTCTGGAGGATGCGCTTCAGTGCCGGCCACGCGTGCACGACGTTGTAGCCGTCGACGATCAGCGTCTGCATACCATGAGTGTCCCCGAAGAGACGCTGTCGGAGGCGCCGCGAAGCGTCAGCTCGCGACAAAGCCCCGCTGGCGCTGCACCTCGTACAGGAGCACCGCAGCTGCCGCGCCGGCGTTGAGCGACGCGACGCGGCCGAGCATCGGCAGCGCGACCAGCGCGTCGCAGTGCTGCCGGGTGAGCTGGTGCAGCCCGCGGCTCTCGGCGCCGACCACCAGCAGCACGGGCTGGGTGAAGTCGAACTCGTCGTAGCGCATCGCCCCCTCGGCGTCGAGGCCCACGCGAGCGATCCCGGCTGCCGCGATCGTTTCGAGCGCCAGCGCCAGGTTGGGGACCGTACTGATGTTCACGTGCTCGATGGCGCCGGCGGATGCCTTCGCCGCCGCCCCGGTCAGCGACGCGGCGTGCCGCCGCGAGACGACCACCCCGTCGACCGCACACGCCTCGGCCGAGCGCACGATGGCGCCCAGGTTCTGCGGATCCTGGATGCCGTCGAGCGCCAGGAGCAGCGCGGGCGGGCGAACCGCGTCGAGCAGATCGTGCAGGTGCAGCGGCACGCGCGTGTGGAAATACCCCGCGATCCCCTGGTGGTGCTCCGTGTGCGCGATGTCGTCGACGCGGCGCCGCGGCGAGGTCTCGACCGGGACGCCTGCGGCTGCGGCGCGCTCGAGGATCTCGCGGATGCGACCGTCCTCACGAATGCCCTCGGCGACCACGAGCTTGCGCGCCGGCCGCCGCGCCCGCAGTGCCTCGAGCACGGGATTGCGTCCGTAGATCACGTCCACGTGAAGGCCGGGCTAGGCGGACCGCTTCCAGCGCTGCCCGCCAGGCGTGTCGTCGATGTCGATGCCACGGCGCGCGAGCTCCTCGCGCAGACGGTCGGAGAGCGCGAAATCGCGCGCCTGCCGCGCCGCGGCGCGTTGCTGCAGCAGCGACTCC
Organism: Candidatus Dormiibacterota bacterium; assembly: GCA_019234035.1. Taxonomy (GTDB): domain Bacteria; phylum Chloroflexota; class Dormibacteria; order Aeolococcales; family Aeolococcaceae; genus JAFALX01. The sequence goes on from JAFALX010000262.1 coordinate 1,423, forward strand.
TCCTCCTCGTCGAGCCCGCCGGCCAGCTCGCGCTCGCGATCGACGAGCGGGAACACGCCGAGCACGTCGTCCACCTCGTCAAGGAGGCTGCGCACTGCGTGGAGCGCCTCGCCGCCGCTCGGCGCGCCGTCCAGCACGCGGTTGATGTCGCGCAGCGACGCGAACACGGCGCCCATCGCCTCGGGCAGGTTGAGGTCGTCGTCCATGGCATCGTCGAACCCTGTGCGCGCCTGGCGCACGGCTGTCAGCACCGCGTCATCCGCGAGCTCGGTGTCCTCGTCCTCACCGGACGGTTGCAGCTCGCGCAAGCGATCGCGGAAGGACACGAGCCTCTCCACCGCCTCGCGACTCGCCGCCAGCGGCTCATCGGAATAGTTGAGCGGCTTGCGGTAGTGGGTCGAGGCCGCGAGCAGGTAGCGGAGCGCGGCGGCCGACGCGCCCTGCTCGAGCACCTCGGGCACACGCAGGAACCGTCCGGTGCGGCGCGCCATCTTCTCGCCGTCGACGCGCAGGTGTTCGCTGTGCACCCACATGCGCACGAACTGCTTGTGCGTCGCCGCCTCGGACTGCGCGATCTCGTTCTCGTGATGGGGAAAGATGTTGTCGACACCGCCGCAATGGATGTCGAAGCTCTCGCCGAGCAGCGTCATGCTCATCGCCGAGCACTCGATGTGCCACCCGGGATGGCCGCGGCCGAACGGTGAGTCCCACCCCGCCTGCCCCGGGGCAACCGCTTTCCAGAGCGCGAAGTCGCGCACGTCCTCCTTGGTGTAATCGTCTGCGTCGACGCGTCCACTCGCGCCCGCGATGAGCTGGTCGGCGCTGATGCCGCTCAGCCGTCCGTATGCGGGAAACGCCGGGATGTGAAAGTAGACGCTTCCCTCCCTACGATATGCCGCGCCCTCGCGCTCCAACCGTTCGATGAGCTCGACCATCTGCGCGACGTACTCGGTGGCGCGCGGGTAGTGGTGCGCGGGGCGGATGCCGAGCGTGTCGCGGTCCTCGAAGAACGCCGCGATCCACGGTGCCGTCTCCTCGTCGAGGCTGTGTCCGGACTCGCGTGCGTTGTTGATGATGCGGTCGTCGACGTCGGTGAGGTTCATCACGTGCACCACGCGCTCGAAACGGCGCTCGAGCCAGCGGCGCAGCACGTCCTCGAAGAGGAATGTGCGGAAGTTGCCGATGTGCACGCGGTTGTACACGGTCGGTCCGCAGGTGTACATGCGGATCTCCTGGTCGCGCAACGGCTCGACCGGCTGCAGGCGTCGCGTCAGTGTGTCGAAGAGGCGCAGCGTCATACGGGGGCGAGCAGGACAGTAGCGGAGGCCCACACACCCTCGCCTCGTCCCGGGAACCCCATGCCGTCGGTCGTGGTGGCCCCCACGTGCACGGCTGTGTCGGCGACACCCAACGCCTGCGCCATCGCGTGCGCCATCGCATCGAGGTGCGGGGCCAGCCGCGGCTCCTCGGCCACCGCGACGACGTGGGCGGACACCAGCATCCATCCCGCCTCGCGGATCGTCTCCGCGACGCGGCTGAGAAAGTCGCATCCCGAGGTGTCCTTCCAGCGCGGATCGTTGGACGGGAAGAAGCGCCCCATGTCGCCCATGGCGGCGGCGCCGAGCATCGCGTCCGCAAGCGCGTGCGCGATGGCGTCGCCATCGGAGTGGCCCAGGAGGCCGCGCTCGTACGGCACGTGCACGCCGCCGAGCATGAGCGGCCGTCCGGGGATGAAGCGATGCGCGTCGATGCCGTGGCCGATGCGCAGCGATGGCAGGCTCATGGCGGCACACCGAGCAACGCGCGTACCACCTCGAGGTCGTGCGGGTGCGTCACCTTGATATTGCGCGGCTCGCCGGCGACCACGGTGACACCGACCCCTGCCTGCTCGACGATGAAGGCGTCGTCGTCCCCGGTCGTGCCCTTCGCCAGCGCCTCCTCGTGCGCGCGTTGCAGCACGGTCGTGCGAAACACCTGCGGCGTCTGCGTCGCCACCAGCTCGGAACGGTCGAGAGTGCGGATCACGTGCGCGTCGTGGACGACCTTGATCGTATCCACGCAGGGGACCGCTGCGGTGGCCGCGCCTGTGTCCCTCGCGACCTCGAGCGCGCGGTGCACCACCTCGGCGCCCACCAGCGGGCGGGCGGCGTCGTGGACGCAGACCCACTCGCAGTCGCCGCACAGCTCCAGTGCGAAGCGCACCGAGTCCTGACGCCGATCGCCGCCCACGGTGAGGCGCGGCGCCGGCAGTCCCGAGGCGGACACGAGACTGATGATCGCGTCCCAACGCGGCTTCGGCGACGCGACGACCACGACGTCGAACGCCCGCGACGCGGCGAGCCCGTCGAGTGTGTATGCCAGCAATGGACGGCCGCCGATCTCGCACCACAACTTGTCCATCCCCATCCTGGTGCCGCGCCCGAAGGCCGGCAGTATCAGCGCCGTGCTCAGCGGTGCGCGACCTTCGTGCCGCGCGGGGTCCGTGCGGGCGCGGCCGGCTCGTCGTCCACGCCGTTGACCGCGGCGAAGATCATGCGGCCCGAGGCCGTCTGCAGCACGCTCGTGACCGTCGCGGTCACGGTCTCGTTCTGGCGGTCGCGGCCACGCTCCACGACGACCATGGTGCCGTCCTCGAGGTAGCCGACGCCCTGCAGCGCCTCCTTCCCCTCCTTGACGATGGTGACGGTCACCGACTCGCCTGCGGCGAGGATGGGCTTCACCGCGTTCGCCAGGTGGTTGAGGTTGAGCACGCGCACGCCCTCGATGCGGGCCAGGCGGTTGAGGTTGTAGTCCTGGGTCATGATCGCGGCGCCGCGGACGCGCGCCGTCTTGACCAGCCGGGAGTCCACCTCCGGCGTGCCGGGGAAGTCGAGGTCGATGACCTGACAGCGCACGTCGCGCTCCTGCTGCAGCGTCTCCACCACGCCCAGGCCCCGCCGCCCCTTGGCACGGCGGATCGGATCGCCTGAGTCGGCGATGCGCTGCAGCTCCTCCAGCACGAAGCCGGGAAGCAGCAGCCGGCCCGGGATGAACCCGGCCGCGGCGACGTCGACGATGCGTCCGTCGATCAGCACACTCGTGTCCACGACGACCGGCTGGCCGTCGATCGGGCCCTGGTCGTCGGCGTCGATGTCGACACTGGCAGGAACTGCTTCGGCCCGGCTGCGCGAGAACGCATCAAAGAACGCGTCGCGGCGGCGGCTGCCCGCACGCACGCCCACGTAGACGAGGGCGACGGCCAGCGCGATCGAGATGATCACGCCGAGATCCCAGGGCAGTGGCGAGAGCAGCACGGCCACGAGTGCTGCGACGAGCAGCGCCACGATCAGTCCCAGCGTGGCGCCGAGGATCTGGACGGCGGGTGCCTCGTCGAGCATCCGCTCCAGCCAGAGATAGGGGTCGACGGACAGCAGTGGCGCCGCAATCGCGAGGCAGATGGCGCCGACGACACCAGCGGAGAGCAGCGCCGCCAGCGCCACGGTCTTGTTCTGATTCAGGAATCCCGAGGAGTTGCCGACAACGTAGGTGCCGTACAGGATTCCGAGCGCCATGCCCGCGGCGGCGCCGACGAATCGCGAGAGCGTCCGTGCACGCCGAACGCGCCTTGGGTCGTGCGGAGGCATCGTCACGATTGAACCACAGGCAAATCGAGCCAGCAGCCACGGTGACGCAACGGTCTCAGGCCAGATGGCGCAAGGCTTCGCGGAGCGTCGCCACCGAATGCACACGCATCTGTGCGCCATCCGGCAGCGCGGTGCCGGACGGCACGACCACGTCGGTGACGCCAGCCACCGCCGCCTCCTTCAGGCGCGGACCGAGCCGCGTCACCGGACGCACCTCCCCTCCCAGCCCCACCTCGCCCAGCGCGGCCCATCCCGCGGGCAGCACCCGGTCGCGGTGCGACCCGGCCAGTGCGAGCGCCACCGCGAGATCGACCCCGGGATCGCCGAGGCGCAACCCGCCCGCCGCGTTGACGAAGACGTCGCACCCGCCGAACGGAATCGAGCAGCGCTTCTCCATCACCGCCAGCAGCAGGCAGCAGCGGTTGACGTCAAACCCGGAGCACGTCCGGCGCGGGATCGCCAGGTTCGTGGGCACGGCGAGCGCCTGCACCTCGACGGCCAGCGGGCGCACGCCGTCGCACGTGACGGTGAGGACGTTGCCGGGTACTCCCAGCGAGCGCTCGTCGACAAAGGCACGGTGCGGCGCCGTGACCTCACTGAGCCCTTCGCCGTCCATTGCCAGCAGGCCGAGCTCGCCCGTGGATCCGAAGCGGTTCTTGACCCCGCGGAGCACACGCTGCTCGCCGAGGCGCTCGCCCTCCAGATACAGGACGACGTCGACCATGTGCTCGAGCATTCGCGGCCCTGCGATCGCACCTTCCTTGGTGACGTGACCGATCAGCAGCACCGGCACCTCCGACGCCTTGGCCACGGTCACCAGGTGGCAGACCGCCGAGCGCACCTGCGATGGACTGCCCGGCGGCCCCGCGACGCTCGGGTCGAACAGCGTCTGCATCGAGTCGACGACCGCCACCGCCGGGCGCCGGCGATCGATGGCGGCAACCAGCGCCTCGACGTCCGTTTCCACGTACAGGTCGAGTCCGGCGGCCGCACAGCCGAGGCGCTCGGCCCGCCGCGCGATCTGCGCCTCACTCTCTTCGCCGGAGCAGTACAGCGCGCCGGCGTCGCCGCTCAGCCGCGCGGCCAGCTGGAGCGCGAAGGTCGACTTGCCGACTCCGGGATCGCCCCCGACGAGCACCACCGACCCCGGAACGAGGCCGCCGCCGAGCACGCGATCGACCTCGGCGAGCCCCGTCGGCAGCGGCGGAACCACGTGGCCGGACACCTCGGCGAGCGCCACCGGCGCCCGTCCCGTTATCGCTGTGGCACGCGCAACCTCGGCCCGGGGCGCCTCGACGACGGAGTTCCAGTCACCGCACGCCGGGCACCGGCCGCTCCATTTGGGCGTCCCCGCCCCGCACGCCTCGCAGACGAACGCCGGCCGGGTGTGGCGGCGGGCGGGCTGTGGGACGGCCGAGGCGACCACCGCACGAGTATAGCGAACGTACGTTCGCCTTACCCATGCTCGGCTGCGCCGCGGGGTTACCGCCGAGCCGGCGCCCGCCGGCGACCCTGCCCTCGCGCCGAGGGCCGGCGGTTGCCCGATGACTCGAGCTCCAGCTCGGACTGCCTGCCGTCGAGCACGCCCTCGAGGCGGCGGCGCAGCTCGGTGAGGCGGTCGCGCAGCTCGGCGGCGCGCTCGAACTCGAGATCGCGCGCGGCGCGCAGCATCTCCTTCTCCACGTCCCGTGCGAGGCGGAGCGCCTCATCGGGCGGCAGCCCTGCGGACTCCTGGAACGCAACCGCGCGCAGCGACGCCTCGTCGCGCCGCGACTCGAGCTGGTACACCGCCTTCACGATCGACTGCGGCGTGATGCCGTTGGCTTCGTTGAACGCGACCTGCAGCGCTCGGCGCCGGTCGGTCTCCGCGATGGCGCGTCGCATCGCGTCCGACATCCTGTCGGCGTACATCACCACGTGGCCGAACACGTTGCGCGCGGCGCGCCCGGTCGTCTGGATCAGCGAGCGGTAGCCGCGGAGGTAGCCCTCCTTGTCGGCGTCCAGGATGGCGATGAAGGACACCTCGGGGAGGTCGAGGCCCTCGCGGAGCAGGTTGATGCCGACAAGGACGTCAAATACTCCGAGGCGCAGGTCGCGGATGATCTCCACCCGCTCCAGGGTGTCGATGTCGCTGTGCAGATAACGAACTTTGATGCCCGCCTCGCGCAGGTAGTCGGTGAGGTCCTCGGCCATCTTCTTGGTCAGCGTCGTGATCAGGCAGCGCTCGTGCCGCGAGATGCGCTGCCGCAGCTGGACGATGAGGTCGTCGATCTGCCCTTCGGACTTCTTCACCTCGACCGTCGGATCGACCAGCCCGGTCGGACGGATGATCTGCTCCACCGCCGCGGACGCGTGCTCCTCCTCGTAGGGACCGGGCGTCGCGCTCGTGTAGATGATCTGGCCGACCATCGAATCCCATTCGGCGAACGTCAGCGGCCGGTTGTCGAGCGCGGACGGCAGCCGGAAGCCGTACTCGACCAGGGGGATCTTGCGGGCGCGGTCACCCTTGTACATGCCATCGATCTGCGGCACCGCGACGTGCGACTCATCCACGACGATCAGCGCGTCGCCGGGCAGGAAGTCCAGCAGGCAGAACGGACGCTGCCCCTCGGCGCGCGCGGTGAGGTGCCGTGAGTAGTTCTCGATGCCGGCGCACGTGCCGGTCTCGCGCATCATCTCCATGTCGAAGTTGGTGCGCTGCCGCAGGCGCTGCGCCTCCAGCAGGCGGCCGCGCAGCTCGAGCTGCCCCACACGCTCGTTGAGCTCGTTCTCGATGAGCTCCAACGCCGTCTTCATCTGCTCGGCCGGCGTCACGTAGTGCGATGCGGGGAAGACCGTGACCTCCTCGCGCGTGGTGAGGATCTCACCGGTCAGCGGGTCGAACTCCTTGATGCTCTCGACCTCGTCGCCGTAGAACTCGATCCGCGTCGCCACCTCCTCGTACGCCGGCTGCACGTCGACGACATCACCGCGCACGCGGAACTTGGAGCGGCCGAAGTCGATGTCGTTGCGCGAGTACTGCAGGTCGGCGAACTTCCGCAGCACGATGTCGCGCCGCCAGCGCTCGCCGGTCTTCAGCGTGATCGACTCGCCCAGGTAGTTCTCGGGTGAGCCGATGCCGTAGATGCAGGACACCGAGGCCACCACGACCACGTCGCGACGGGTGAGCAGCGCCCGTGTCGCGCTGTTGCGCAGGCGGTCGATCTCGTCGTTGCGCGTCGAGTCCTTCTCGATGTACGTGTCGGTGCGCGCGATGTACGCCTCCGGCTGGTAGAAGTCGTAGTAGGAGACGAAGTACTCCACCGCGTTCTTCGGGAAGAACTCGCGGAACTCCGCCCAGAGCTGCGCCGCGAGCGTCTTGTTCGGCGACAGGATCAGCGTGGGCCGCTGCTGCGCCGCGATGACGTTCGCGACCGTGTACGTCTTGCCCGAGCCGGTGACCCCGAGGAGGATCTGCTCGCGAAGCCCGTCGCCGATGCCGGCATTGAGCCGCTCGATGGCCCGCGGCTGGTCGCCCGCCGGCGCGAACGGCGCTACGAGATCAAAGTCGGCCACGGATCGAGTGTATCCGTGAGCTCAGCGGCTCAGACACGCACCGCGGCGTACGCCTGCCGGAGCAACGTGCCCACCACGTCCCAGGAATGCTCGGTGGCGACGAACTGCCGGCCGCGGCGGCCGAGCTCGGCGGCGAACCCGTCGTCGGTCAGCACACGCAGGGCGGCGCGGTACAGCGCCTCCTCGTCGTCCTCGCCCACCAGTGTTCCGCCGTCCCGCACCGCGTCGCGCAGGCCGGTGACGTCGTAGCCCACCACGGGCGTCTGCCGTGCCTGGGCCTCGAGGGCCACGAGGCCGAGCCCCTCGAACCGCGACGGCATGATGAGCACCGACGCTCTGGCGAGCTCACGGGCGACGGTGGCGTCGTCGACGCGGCCCATCACCTCGATCTGCTCGTACTCCGACGCCTCCTCGCCCACCTGTCGATCGAGGCGGCCGGTGCCGATGACGGCGGCGCTCCACCCGGGCCGCCGCTGCAGCACGCGGCGCATCAGCCGGACCGCGGCGAGCGGACCCTTCTCCCGCTCCAAGCGCCCCACGAAGAGCATGCGTCCCTGCTCGCGCAGATCCGCCCGGAGCTCGGGCAGGTCGATCCCCGGGGGCACCACGGCCACGCGGGAGGCGGGCACCCGCATCGCGAGCACCGCGTCTGCGGTGGAGTCGGACACCGCGAGGATCCGCGAGGCGCGCCGGTACGCGAGCCCCTCGACGGGCGAGAGGACGCGCCGCGGGTCACTGGGCACGAATGCCTGCCGGTACGTGTGGTGCGCGGTGTAGACCACGGGGACGTCGAGGCGCCGGAGGAACAGCACGCCACCCGGTCCGCCATGCACGTGCACCACGTCGGGGTGCGTGTGTGTGATCGCGTCGGGGTTGCGGTTGGCCCACAGCGAGAAGTCGAGCGGCGCCCGCCCCGTGACATTCGGGAAGTCGACGGCGTGCTCGCCGCGGCCGGAGATGACGGCCGTCTCCACATCGCGCACCTCGAGCACGCGGCGCATCCCGCGGAGCATCACGCCCTGGCCGCCCTGCGGCGGCTCGTCGTCGAAGGAGACGAAGGTGACTCGCACTACCGCTGATCGTGCGGGCAGTACACGGTGGTGCGGCCGCCGATGACCGTCTTCTTCAACGTCGTGCCGCAGCGAAAGCAGGGCTGCCCGCCGCGTCCGTACACCTGCAGCACCTCCTGGTGGTTGCCGCGCGCGTTCCAGACGTCGCGATAGTCGTCGACGCTGCTGCCGCGGTTGACGATGGCGCTCAGCAGCGTCGCGCGTATCGCGCTCTGGAGCGCGGTCATCTGCGCGCGCGTCACCCGGTTGCACCTGCGCGTCGGGCGCACACCCGCGGTGAAGCACGCCTCGTCGATGTAGATGTTGCCCAGCCCCGCGACACGGCTCTGGTCCAGCAGGGCGGCCTTGAGCGTGCGCGTGCTCGGGTGCAGCAGGCGCCAGAGCGCGTCCGGCGTGAACTCGTCCGACAATGGTTCGACGCCGAGGGCGGGCAGCGCGCGCGCCTGCTCGAGCTGCGCGCGCGAGCCGTACGCGAGACGTCCGAAGCGGCGGGTGTCGTCGAACCGCAGCTCGCGGCCGTCGTCCAGGCGGGCGCGGAGGTGCGTATGCCGGGACTCCGGCGCATCGCCGTCGCACACGAGCAGATGACCGGTCATCCCCAGGTGGACCATGAGGTCGTCGCCGCCGTCCATCCCGAGCAGGATGAACTTGCCGCGGCGATCCACGCTCATCACGCTCTGCCCCGCGACCACCTGCCTGAACACGTCGGCGGGTGGCGTGCGCAGCACGTCGTCGCGCGCGAGCCGCACATCCTCGATGCGCCGCCCCACCAGCTCTGAACGGAGGTCGCGAGCCACCGTCTCGACCTCAGGAAGCTCGGGCACCGACCTCCACGCCGGCGAGCACGGGCGTCATCTCGCCCCAGTTGTGGCCTATCTTGACGTCAACCTCGAGGGGCACGGCCAGCTCGATGGCGCCGGACATGGCGTCGCGTACGAGCGGTATGAGCCGGTCGACCTCATCCACCGGCGCCTCGAGCAGCAGCTCGTCGTGCACCTGCAGCAGCATCCGTGAGCGGAGGCCGGACTCGCGCAACGCCTCGTCGACGCGGATCATCGCGCGCTTCATGATGTCGGCGGCGGCGCCCTGCATCGGCATGTTCACGGCCATGCGCTCGGCGGCGCCGCGGATCTGGCGGTTGGCGGCGCGGATGTCAGGGAGGTACCGGCGCCGGCCGGTGAACGTCTCCACCCACCCGTACTGCCGTGCGTGGTTGCGCACACCCTCGAGATACTCCGTCACCGCCGGCACGTTCGCGAAGTACTTGTCGATGAACGTGCGTGCGTCCTCCTGGGGGATGCCGGCGCCGCGCGCGAGGCCGAAGTCGCTCAGGCCGTACACGACGCCGAAGTTGACCATCTTGGCGATGCGCCGCATGTCCGGCGTGACCGCCTCGGGCGCGACGTTGTAGACCTCGGCGGCGGTGCGGCGGTGAATGTCCTCTCGGTTGCGGAACGAGTCGATGAGCGTCGCCTCGCCGGTGACGTGCGCGAGCACGCGCAGCTCCACCTGCGAGTAATCGGCGCTGACGAGCGTCTGCCCGGGGTCGGCATGAAATGCGCGGCGGATGCGCGCGCCCCACTCGGTGCGCACCGGAATGTTCTGCAGGTTCGGATCCGCGGACGACAGCCGTCCGGTGGTGGCGACCGCCTGGTTGAACGACGTGTGGATGCGCGAGTCCGCGGAGCATAGCAGCGGCAGCGAGTCCACGTACGTGCTCTTCAGCTTGGTCAGCTGACGCCACTCGAGGATCTGCTCGACCACCGGATGCTCGGACCGCAGCTGCTCCAGCGTGTCGGCGTCCGTGCTGCGCCCCGTCTTGATGCGCCGGCCCGGCGCCAGCCCGAGGTCGTCGTACAGCAGGCGCGCCAGCTGCTGCGTGCTGCCGGGATTGAAGGTGTAGCCGGCGACATCGTGCAGCTCGGACTCGATCGCGGTGATGCGCTCGTGCAGCTCGCGACTGATGTCGCCGAGCAGATCGCAGTCGACCCTGATGCCGCGGATCTCCATCGCCGCGAGGATCGGCACGAGCGGGAGCTCGAGCTCGTCGTACAGGTGCCGGGCGCCGATGGTGTCCATCGCCTGCGACACCGCGCCGGCCACCGGAGCGATGACGCCTGCCCAGGCGCCGTAGTACGCCGCCAGCTCGTCCTGCGGGACCGAGGCGATGTCGCGCTTGGAGCGCCCGATGCCCAGCAGCGCCTCCTCCTCGTCGAGCTGGATGCCGCACAGGTCGTGCGCCAGCACGGGCAGGGAGGGCACGCGCAGCCGCTGATTGCTCACATACGCGGCGAGCTGGATGTCGAACTGCAGCCCACGTACCTCGAGGCCATGCCGCGTCCACGCGAGCACCTCGCGCTTGAGGTCGTAGCCGCGCAGCGCCACCGATTCGTCCGCGAACAGCTGCGACAGGGCAGCGCGCAGGCTGCCGTCGCCGTCCAGCGGCACGTAGTACGACGCACTGCCACCGAACGGCACCAGTGCGACACCCAGCAAAACGCCGGTGCGCGCGGCACCGCCGACCGCTGTGCGCACATCCATGCCACCGGCCTCGCGAACGCGCTCGACCACGTCGGCGGCGGTGTGCGCATCCTCGACCACGATCACCTCGGTGTCGGGTCGGCGCAACCCCGGCGGCGGGGCGGCGGCTTCGCGTTCCAACGGCAGCAGCGCCTGACCGTTGCCTGCGCTGGCGACAGCCGGCGCAGGCTCGTCGTCGCGCCCCGGGAGCCGCGACAGCAGTGAGCGAAACTCGAGTCGGTCGAAGAGGTTTGTGACCTGCTGTTCGTCGTAGTGATACAGGCGCGCCGGCGCAAGGTCGAGCTGCACGTCCATGTCGGTCGCGATGGTCGCGAGGCTCTTGCTCTGCAACGCCTGCTCCTCGTGCCCTTCGAGCGCGCGGCGCACGCGGCCCTGTGGCATCGAGGGAACCGCGGCAATGATGTCCTCGACGGTGCTGTACTGCTGCACGAGCGTCAGCGCCGTCTTCTCGCCGATGCCCGGAATGCCCGGGATGTTGTCGGACGCGTCGCCCTGCAGCGCCTTGAAATCGACGACGTGCGGCGGCTCGAACCCGTATCGCTCGCGCACCTTGTCGAGGTCGTACACGATCGTGTCGCTGAGACCGCGGCGGCTCGCGAACACGACGACGTGCTCGTTCACCAGCTGCAGCACGTCGAGATCACCTGTGAGGATGATCACGTCCAAGCCCGCTTCGGTGGCGCGGCGCGAGAGCGTGCCGATGACGTCGTCGGCCTCGAAGGTCGGCACCTCGACGATGGGAATGCCCAGCGTGGCGACGATCTCGCGACTCCAGGTGAACTGCGGCACGAGCTCCGGCGGCGGCGGCTTGCGCTGCGCCTTGTACTCGGCGAACTCGCCGTGGCGGAACGTGCGTCCCGGCGGGTCGAAAGCCGCGATGGCGTAGTCGGGGTGGTGGTCGTTGAGCGCCTTGAACAGCATCGATGTCATACCGAACGCTGCGTTGGTCATCTCCCCGCGGCTGTTGCTCAGCGCCGGCATGGCGTGGAAAGCTCGGTAGACGAGGTTGTGCCCGTCGATGAGAAGCAATGTTTCGCGCGCCATTCACAGGTATGGTACCCAGCGCGATGACCGCCCACGACCCGACCCAAGGCCGGCCGCCGGCGGAGGTGCAGCTCAATCTCACCCGCGCCGACATCGGCTTCTCCGCCGCGCATTTCAGCATCGTCGGCGGGCGCGCCGAGCGCCTCCACGGGCACAACTACCGCGTTGAACTGCGAGCGCGCGGCAGCCTGCGGGCGGACGGCACGCTGGTCGATTTCGCCGTCCTCAAGCGCGCCCTGCGCGATGTGTGCGCGAGCCTCGACGAGCGCACGTTGTTGCCACTGCATAGCGACCGCGTTGCGGTGCGAGAGGACGGTGACCAGGTCGACGTCGTCGAAGGCACGCGGCATTTCCGGTTTCCCCGCGAAGACGTGCGTCTGCTGCCGATTCCCAACACCACGTGCGAGTCGCTGGCGACGCACCTGATGCTCGCCGTCCGCGCCCGCCTCGGTGACGCCCCCGTGCGGCTCGAGCTCACGGTGGAAGAGACGCCTGGTCAGAGCGCGACCGTGGCCGAGTGACGACGCATCTCGCAAACGTGTAGCGGCGGCGGGCCCGGCGGGGAAACCAGCGCTATCATCGGTCCATGGCCGCCGATTTGATCGAGATGACGGTCGACAGCATCCGGGTCCACATGCCGACCGGCCAGCATGTGGTGATCCTCAAGGAGAAGTCGGCAGAACGTTATCTCCCCATCTGGATCGGCATCAACGAGGCCAACGCCATCGCGTTGAAGATCACCGGCATCACACCGGAACGGCCGATCACGCACGACCTCTTGGCCAACGTGCTCAGCGCGGTCGACGTGACGGTGGAACGCATCGTCGTCACGTCGTTGAGCAACGAGGTGTTCTACGCCAGGATTCTGGCCCGGTGCGACGGCAAGTCGCTGGAGATCGACTCGCGACCATCGGACGCGATCGCCGTGGCGGTGCGCGTCGGCGCCGGCATCTTCGTCGCCACGGAGGTGCTCGACAAGGCGGGGGTGCTGCCCGAGCCCGAGAAGGAGGGCGAGGCCATCGAGCTCGACCCCGCCACCATGGAGCGCCTCGAGAAGGTGCGCGACTGGGTCAACGAGCTCAACCTGCCCGATCTGGGCACCAGCGGCGCCTCAGAGTCCTGACGGGGTCAGGCCTCACCCGAAGAGGCTCCAGAAGTTCGGGTCCTCGAAGCCGAGACGCCAGGCGGCGACCCCGGCGAGGCCGTCCTGGTGTGCCAGGGCGAGCTTCAGCGAGAGGCTCGCGGCGTCGTCGAAGTAGGTGACGCTGCTGCCGTCGGACGACTCGATGAAGGGTGTCTGGGCCGAGAAGTCGTAGTCGACGCGCGCGCCGGGGCTGGAGAGATCGCTCAGCGCCTCCGCATACGAGGCGGACGACCCCGTCCCGCCGGTCCAGTTGCGCCCGTACAGCGGGATGCCCAGCAGCGTGTGCGACGGCGCCAGGCCGGGCAGTGTGCCCGCGAGCTCGGCCTTGACCCAGTCGAGGCCGGCGACGGGACCCGGGTCACCGCCCTCGCCGTGCTCGTCGTACGCCATGACGTCGACGTAGTCCGCGGCCGAGCCCAGGGCGGGAACGTCGTACGCGGCCGAGTACCGGTTCGTGCCGCTCGGGGTGTGCGGGACGACATCGACCGTGAGCTGCGCGCCGTGGGCGTGGAGGGCCGTGGCCAGGCTCTTCACGAAGGCCGTGAAAGCGTCCTTGTCGCTCGAGGGCATCGCCTCGAAGTCGAGGTTCACGCCCGGGAACCCCCCGTTCACGACGTTCTGGACCGTCGTGGCCACGAGGGTCCCCACGGCCTGCTGCGACTTCAACAGCGTGTCGGTCCCGGTCTGATCGCTGAAGTCGTTCTCGAGGTCCGGCCACAGCGGCAGGCGAACGCTCTTGGCACGGGCAACAGCGACGGGGTCGGCGCTGCCCTGAATCGTGCCGTCCGGTTGCGCCTGCCAGCCGGTGGCGGACACCCAGCTGAGGACGCTTTGGTGGTGTGCGAGCGAGCTGTTGGCGGCGGGGGTGTCGGTGACGAACGCCACCAGGTTCGTGCCGGCGACCGGCGCCGGCGCCGGGCTGGCGACGCGGGAGAGCTCGCCGGCCGCGAGGCCGGCGAGGCCGAGGTGCACGGCGGCCGCAAGGTGCGATCCGCGGGCCGTGGGGATACCCGCGGGCAGATCGACCGCGGGCGGCGCAGGGCCTGACCACGAGATCCTGAGGTGGGTCGGGTCGCGCCAGCTCAGGCCGGCGCCGGGGAGCGCCTGTGCCACCGCCGACTGCGTGGGCGCATCGTCGAAGACGCCGTCGACGACCGTACCCGCCGCCGGGTCGACGTGCGCCGCGAACATCGCCGAGGTCGCAGGGATCACGCTGAATCTCACGCTGATCCCCTGGGCGCGGCCGGCGACGCTTATGTTCAGGTGGTGGTTGGAGCCGAGCGGCAGCGCCGATGTGGAGGCCACGAGGTCGGAGCCCGAGGCGGTGAATGTGAGCGCACGGCTGTCGACCTGCCCGGTCACGTCCTGCGGGCGCAGGGCTTTCTGGGCATGCAGCCGCAGGTCGAGGGTGGGAGGCACCTGGTCGCTGCCCGGCGTCAGCAGCACGCCCCCGTCGGACACGGAGATGAATCCGTACTCCGGCGGTGTGTCGACGAACGGAAGGTTGCAAGCGGTGAGCGCTGCCGCGGACGCGATGGCCACGCAGACGAGCCTGTGGGGCATCGTGGGCCCAGTCTACGGGTGCTTCGCTTTCGCACCGCTATCGCCCGATTGGAGCGATACTTGGGCGCGTAGAGATGAGGGAGTTGAGATAGCTTCCGTAATCGTCCCCAACCTGATCGTGTTCGTGGCTGTGCTGGCGGCAGTGATGACGGCGTTCGTGCTGGCCATCGGCCGCATCGCCCGATACCCGTAGCGGACCCCTGGTTGGAGCGCGGTCCGCTGCGACTAGCGGACGGTGATGGTCAAGGTCGCGCTCAGCGGTGCCTGCGAGGTGTTCGGGTAGTTCGCCGGGATCGTGGCGACAACGTGGATCACCGTGCCCGGAGCGGTGCCGGGCGGGATCGTGAAGGTGTCCCCGGCGATGGTGTTCGTTGCCGAGACCGGGTTCTGCCCCATGGCTGGGCCGGCCGCCGGCAAGGGCGCTGCGAAGGCCGCGCCAGAGGGACCGGTGACGCTCAGGCAGGGCGTCACCGACGTGGTGGCTGCCGATGCGGCTGCCCCCGGTGCACCCGCCGCCTGTGCCGGGATGGTCAGCACGGCGTAGATCTGGACCTGGGAGCCCGCGGCTGCCGTCGCATCGCTGGCGCTGAGCACCAGTTGCTGGCCGGGGCGCGAGCGGTCGGCCGCGCTCGTTCGGTAGGTGAACGAGGGGACTGTGCCCGCGGTCGCGGCGCCGGGGCAGGACGCTCCCTGGTGCCCCTGGTTGTCGGCAGCCGCCGGTGCGTTGGTGTTCTTGCCCGCGTGATTCAGGGTTGCAGGTGTCTCCTGCGCCGGAGCCGAACCCCGGGTGAGGCCGACGACGACGATGGCGACGGCTGCAAGGGCTGCGACGCCGGTGGCGGCTCCCATTGGCAGTCGTTTCGATATGAGGCGGCGAAGCCGGTCCGCGGCCGTGGCGCGTTCCGCTGTGGGCGCGCCGGTCGGAAGGTGAACCGGCAGCGGCATCGCGGCTTTCGGCAGCGCACGCACCGTCCCGATCGCCTCCGTGAACGTGTCGTAGGACGTGCTGCAGTCGCTGCACTGCCTGAGGTGGTCGTGGAAGCTCTGCTCCTGCGCCGGCGAGAGCTCGTCGTCGATGGCGGCGGAGAAGAGCTGCTCGACGTGCTGCGCTGTGGCCATCACGCCCCTCCTTCGGCGGTGCTACTAACGGCCCCGCTGCGCTGCAACGAGTCGACCAACATGTGGCGGGCGCGGTTGAGGCGCGACTTCACCGTGCCGACCGGAATGCGCAGTGCTTCTGCGATCTCGTCGTAGCTCAGGTCGTTGATGTCGCGAAGGACCACGGGAAGGCGGAAGTCGACGGGTAGTGTCAGCAGCGCTGCGCGAACCGAGGCGGCCTGCTGGCGCGCCAGCGCGGTGGCCTCAGGCCCGAGCGCGGGATCGGGAAGCTCGATGACGTTGCCGGCCGAATCCTCGAGCGGAGACGTGGGGCGGCGAGTCGACCGACGCTGCACATCGCGCGCGCAGTTGACCGCAACGCGGAAAAGCCATGCCCGCACCGTCTTTCCGCGGAGCTCAGGAAGATGTGTGTATGCCCGCAGGAATGTTTCCTGGACGACGTCAGCCGCGTCGTGCGGTGTTCCCAACATGCGGAGCGCCATCGTGTACAGATCGTCCTGGTTGCGTGTGACGATGGCGGCGAAGGCGTCGCGGTCGCCACGACGCGCCCGCTCGAGGAGCGCCTCGTCGTCCATCAATTGAGAGTACGCGGCAGGAGCGGTATTGGTTCCAGCAAGGCACGGCTTCGAAACCTGCCGAGCACGACTCTTGTGGTCCGCATTGCCGGTTGCGACACGCCCTCGCATTGTCCGTATTTTGAGTGCCTGAGCGAACGTTTGTTTGGTAACCTTGTCGAATGGACTTACCCGCTGTGCGGTCGAAGGGTAAGCTGGGTAAGCGCGCTCGCGGGAGTGCTGGAACTGGTCTACAGAATGGTCTCAAACACCATCGCCGAAAGGCTTGTGGGTTCGAATCCCACCTCCCGCACCAGCCGCTGCACGCTCACCGTGCGTCGTGACGCGCCCGCAGTCGCAAGTCGACGATGTGCTTCGTCTGCGTGAGCTCGGTCTAAGCATCAATCAGATCGCGGACACCCTGGGTATTCCTCGAGGAACGGTCATAAGTTGGTTACGGCCCAAAGCGCCGCGTATGCCCAGGCTCGTCTGCTTTCGCTGCGGGGATGCGCAACTCGAGCAGCCACAGGCGTACGTCTATCTACTTGGCATTTACCTCGGTGACGGATACCTCGTGCCCTTCCCGAGGGACGTCTGGCACTTGCGCATC
This sequence comes from Candidatus Dormiibacterota bacterium, assembly GCA_019234035.1. Taxonomy (GTDB): domain Bacteria; phylum Chloroflexota; class Dormibacteria; order Aeolococcales; family Aeolococcaceae; genus JAFALX01. The sequence continues at coordinate 18,246 of JAFALX010000262.1, forward strand.
TTCCAGGATGAGCGGTATCCAGGGCTGATAGCGGAATGCGATCAGGCGATCCGAGCGGTATCCCATCGCCGCGTAGGACATGTCAAGAAGATTGGCTGTGTGCAAATCAGTTGTTACTGGAAGCATTGGATACACGTGTTTCCGCAGCAGGGCCCTGGACCCAAGTGGCTCCGGCCGATTCGCATGGCGGCGTGGCAACAAACGCTGATCGAGACATACCCAGCCGAGCTCTTGAAAGGCCTGATCCACTCGGACGGCACGCGTTTCGTCAACCCAATAACTCGTCGCTTTGCAGGTCGCGTCGTGCGGTACAGCTACCCGCGCTACATGTTCTCGAATGCTTCTGACGACATTAGGTCGTTGTTCATAGAGTCGTGCGAACGTTTGGCTGTGCGATGGACCCAGACCAACGCGCGCAACGTGGCGGTCTCCCGTTCCGCCGACGTGGCCTTCCTGGACACGTTTATCGGGCCGAAGTTCTGAGGCGGAGATCAAGATGCCATCTGCATTGCGCTTGACGTCCCGGGGATCACGAGTCCCGGTATAGAGCGCGGCGCGACGGCGACCATCACCGCAAGCATCAGCAGGACCACCGTCGCAAAGGTCAGTACCGAGCGCCGCCACGGCAGTGTCTTCTCAACAGTGATGAGACCGGCGATCACCGCCATCCACACGAGACTCATCACGCCGAGCGCAAACAGCGCCGCCATGAGCGCCCAGCAGCACCCCACGCACCATGCAGCGTGACGCGCGCCCATCTCGAGCGCACCGCGCGTACCGTCCCGCCAGCTACCCAGCAGAAACCCGAGCGGGGTCCGGCACTTCGTCAGGCACGCGTTCTTGAGCGGTGTCACCTCGTACAGTGCGGCAGCGGCCAACGTCGCGGCAACAGCCCAACGTCCACCTGCACTCCAACTGAGCTGCGTCCCGAGAACGTTCTTCCCCAGCTCGAACAGTCCGTATGACGCCAGCCCAACGAGGCACCACACGACGAGGTACGACGCCGTGAACACCAGCGGTCGCACCCAGCTTCGCTGTCTGGTCATCCGCGCGTACAGCGCGACCGTCGGAGCCACCGACGGGAACATCATCGCGGCCATCATCAAGATCCAGACGCCGACGAACCATCCCAGCGCGCCCAGTTCCGCGCCGGGAGCGGCGTCCATCCCGGCCATCTGATTCGCGGTCGCCCACCAGGCGACGCCGGCGAGCAGCAACAGCAGCACCACGAGCCCCAGGCGCGACCGAGCGGCCGCGAACGCCTCGCCCAGCCCCTCGCGACGTGTGGTGAGCTGGACGGTCGAAGTGGTCTCGCTGACCCCTACGCCGACCACGCGAACGGCGTTGAAAAACCGGCCTTGCCTTCGTACGAGATGCCGAACGCGTTGATGTTCGAGCGCGTGTTGCGGGCGATCGTCAACTCACTGCCGGCGGGGTGGAACACGCCGACGAGACGCGCGGGCTGACCGGTGTCGACACCGAACGGCACCACATCTTCGATCTCGAAATCGACCAAATCGCCGATCCGAATAGAGTGCTTGAGCCCTTCTTCGGAGACTTCGATCGGCAGCCGTTCCACGCCGAGGTTCTCCCCCACCAGCGGCACCAATGCCGCCATCGGGCCGCCGAGCGCGCCGGAGAACACGCCACCGAGCTTCCCCGCCTGCTCGTCCGTGGCAGCCCCGTCGATCACCACACCGAGCCGCCAGTTGCCGTCGGTCATGACCTTCGGCGTATCAGCGACTGCCGCCACCGTGAGCCCGCTGACGTCGGTCCCTTCCACGTCGCCCTGCTTGACGTTGAACACGAGAACCACACGGCATCGGTCAAGCGTCGCCCCCAGGCTCAGTGACGCGGTGCACGGGCAGACGACGTTGCACGAGCACGTTTCGAAATACGACCCGCTGATCTTCCAGGCCATTCACACCACCTCCACTCGTACGCCCGAAACGGGGCATCAACACAGCCCGAGAATGCAGGAAGTCTAGCGACCCGTCAGGGCGAGTAGCTTGGCCTGAGGCGAGTCGTCGTGCGGCGCGCAGGGAGGTCCGAATGCACCGCCGGAGCGCCAGAGCTCCGCCACTTTCAGCATGTACGCGTAGGTGTAGTCGACAAGGTCGGGATCGAGCGCCTCGCCGGCACCGATCGCGCGCGCCAGGTCCCATGTGTGGATGACGGTGTCGGCCGCCATCTGCTGGGCGTACTCCATGGCCGGCGTGTCACCGAACGACAGCTGCACGGACTTCTCGGCAGCACCAGGAGCGTCGAACGCCGCGCACGCCGACGCCCGGCCGGCGGCGACGGTCTGCACCGGGTCGTCGCCAAGCACGTCACCGTCGAGGCTGCTCCCGACGTCGGCGATCGTCTTGCCGGACATGAGCTCGGCGACCCACAGCCACTCGCCGCCGACGTGGTTCACGAGCGCGCGAACGTCCCATTCGGCGCACGGAGTCGACGCCGTCCATTGATTGGCGCCGATCAGACGGGCGCGCTCGATGAAGGCGTCGGTTGCGCGCTGAAAAGCCTCAGCGTTGTTCATGGCCGGAGAATACCCGGACCATGGCCCGCACGTCCTGCGACTGGTTGCTGGTCGACGGCTCGAGCCTCATCTTCCGCGCGTTCTACGGCGTGCCGGGGAGCGTCCGCTCGCCGTCGGGCAGACAGATCAACGCGGTGCGCGGCTTTCTCGACACCCTCGCGCGCCTCGTCAGCACCCGCAACCCACGCCACGTCGCCGTCGCCGCCGACGACGACTGGCGCCCCGACTGGCGGGTCGCGCTGATCCCGCAGTACAAGGCGCAGCGCACCGCCGAACCGGTTCCCCCACTCCTCGAGCCGCAGTTCCCGGTCATCTGGGATCACCTCGACGCGATCGGCGTCGACCACGCCGGTTTGCCCGACTACGAGGCGGAGGATGTCGTCGCCACCTGGGCCGCCGAGGCGACGGGCACCGTCGAGATCGCCAGCGGCGACCGAGACCTCTTCGCGCTCGTCGAGGAGGGTCGCGTCAGCGTCCTCTACCCGGAGCGCAGCGGCCTCGCGCTGGTCGACGAGACCGAGGTGACGCGGCGGTATGGCGTTCCCGGCCGGCGATACCCCGACTTCGCGGTGCTTCGTGGCGATCCCTCCGACGGCCTCCCGGGCCTGCGCGGCGTGGGGCCGGCCGCTGCCGCGAGCCTGCTCCGCGCCCACGGCGACATCGAGGGCGTCATCGCCAACGCCCGCCTCAGCGACGAGCAGCGCGACTACCTCCGTCGCGCGGTGCAGATCGTGATGCCGCAGCGCTCGCTGCCGATCGCGCTCCCGCACGGGTCACGCCGCGGCTATCCGGCGGAACCCGAGCGACTCACCGAGCTCATGCGCGAGTACGGCACCGACAGCCCTGTGGCGCATCTCGTGCAGGCGCTCAACGACGTGGTGGCGCAGCCGGCTCAGTCGTCGCCGGCGTAGGCCGCCGCCTGCGCGGTCTTCCCCGGCTTGGCGGTGAGGGTTGTCGCCGGGTGCACGGGCAGCGTCACCGGCGCCAGCGGCGCCTGGTTGAAGTCGAAGTCCGACATCAGGTCGCCGAGCACCGACACGTTCTCGCGCACATCCGGACGCGGGTCCGGCCGCCCATCGGTGTGCGGGTCAAGTCGCTGCCCGTTGAGGAACAGGTCCTCGATGAACTTGTCGTACGCATCGAAGCTCAGTGTCTGGTGATCGATGTAACCGCGGCGGGCGTAGGGGCTGATGACGATGCCCGGGACACGCAGGCCGTACCCGTTCTGATCGACGCTGGGCGGCGCGACGTGGTCGTAGAAGCCGCCCCAGTCGTCCCAGCCGATCAGGATGGCCGTCGAGTTCCAGTCCGGACTGGCCATAACAGCGTTGACCAGGCTCGTCACGTACGACTGTCCGGCGCTCACGGCTCCGGGCGGGTGCTCGCTCACCGGTCCCGACGGCACGACCCAGCTCACGGCCGGCAGTGTCCCCGCCTTCGCTGCCGCATAGAACCGGTCCACCGACTGGATGTTGCCGAGCTGGCCGTCGTTCTTCACCGTGTCGAAGTACGGCAGCGGGTTCCAGATGCCCGGCGTCGCCGCGTTCTGCTTCACGGCGGCACAGCTCAGCGCCGAGTCGTCGGCGCAGTCCGGCTCGGTGCCCGACACGACGTAGTACCCCCAGCTCACACCGTGCTGGTGCAGGAGATAGGTCAGATCCGTCCATGCATAGATGGGATCCGGGCCGGCCTTCGCCCCCGCGCCGGGTGGCGAGCCCGGGCTCTGCAGCGCGTTCACACAGCTCGACGGGTTGTCGTGCTGCGTGCACTTCGCGGACCACTCCGAGACTATGAACAGATGCTCCGGCAGGCTCCACGACGCGTTGGGCTCGAACATGTGGTCCTGCAGCACAAAGTCCTTCGCGTACGTCCAGTAGTTGGGGATGTCGCTCTGCGTGTGATAGCCCATCACATCCGGAGTGGCGGAGTTCGCGCACGCCGGGTTGTTCACGTCTGCGCACCCCTTCTTGGCCTTCTCCACCTCTGACACGAAGCCGTCCATCTTCCCGCCGTTGATGTCCGCGGTCGCATTGGTCTGGCCGTGCGGCCCGCCACCGTTGACGTCGGCGTGATCGGCGAACGGCTTGACGCACGCTCCCGTCGCTGGATCGGGGATGCAGACCGTCGGGACGCCGTTCTGCATGGGGATGCCATCCGCTCCGGGGTAGGTGCCGAAGTACGTGTCGAACGAGCGGTTCTCCTGCATGACGACGATGACGTGCTTGATCTTCTGCGCGGGAAGGCCGCCCGATCCGGCAGCGTTCCCGGAGGTGCCGCCCGCCGGCGGCGCCGTGCCGGCAGCGGAACCGCAGGCCGACACCGCGATCATGGCGACGGCGACACCGGCGACGACAGCGCCGCGGTGCCGCCGATTCATCTGCATCGACTTCGACGCTACGACACGTGCCGCGGCGCGCGCCTGAGAAAACGACGAGCGTTGATCCGCACGAACTCGCGTTCACCGGGGGCGCAGGCAGGAAGTCCATCGCGGCGACGAAGGGGAATGACATACGAGAATCGCCATGTGGCGCAGCACTACTTCACGACCGATCCCGAGGTGGCCTCACGTCCCGCGCCGGTCCGGGTTTCACTCCGCGGTCTCGAGCTGCAGCTGCAGAGCGATCGTGGGGTGTTCGCCTACGCGCACCTGGACCGCGGCACCGAGATCCTCTTGCGCACCGTGCCGGATCCACCCGATGGTGAGCTGCTCGACCTCGGCTGCGGCTACGGTCCGATCGCGATCACGATCGCGCTCCTGGCACCGTCGGCGCGTGTCTGGGCGCTCGACGTCAACCGGCGTGCGCTGGAGCTCACGGCAAGAAACGCCACGGCCGTAGGTGCCGCAAACGTGACCGCGGTCCCGCCCGACGCGGTCCCGGACGACGTGGCGTTCTCCGCCATCTACTCCAATCCGCCCGTCCGGCTCGGAAAGGCGCAGCTGCAGGCCCTGCTCCGGTACTGGCTATCACGACTACAGCCGGAGGGGGTCGCGTATCTGGTCGTGCAGCGACATCTCGGCGCGGACACCCTTGCTGCCTGGCTCGCTGCGGAGGGATTCGGCGTGCTCCGTGTCCGGTCCCGGCAGGGTTATCGCGTGCTCGAGGTGCGGCATGGCGCCACCAGCGATCATCATGGCGACCGTGATTCCTGAAGCGTCGGCCCTCACCGGCGTGATCACCATCAATATCAACCCGGTCTTCCAGCTGGGGCCGTTCACCATTCACTGGTACGGCCTTTTCTACGCGATCGCCTTCATCGTCGCGTACCGCTACGGAGCCCTTCCGCTCGCGCTGCGCAAGGGTGTGTCGCGTGCGATGGCGGAACGCATCGCCGTGTGGACCATCGTCTTCGGACTGCTCGGCGCGCGGCTGTACTACGACGTGCAGCAACCCGACTTCGTCAGCAATTACCTGCTGAAGCCCATCAACCTCATCGCGTTCTGGAACGGGGGCATGGCGTTCTTCGGCGCGATCATCGCCGGCTTCATCACGCTCGCCGTGTGTGCGTGGCGCTACCGAATCAACCCCTGGATGCTGCTCGACGGAGGCGTGCTCTTCGCGGTCGTCGGCCAGCCGATCGGACGCATCGGCAACATCATCAACGGCGACATCCTCGGCAGTCCGAGCAACCTGCCGTGGGCAACGGCGTACACCTTTGAAACCCCGCCGGGCAGCGGCCACTGCGCGATCCTGCAGCCCGGCTTCTACTGTGGCATCGCCTACCAGCCCGCGGCCGCCTACGAGGCGCTGGGTACGATCGTCATCGGCGTGATCCTGTTCCTGCTCATGCGGCGCGGCGTCCGAGATGGCGTCGCCGCCATCACCTACGTCGGCCTCTACGCCGTCTCGCAGCTCATCCTCTTCCAGTTCCGCAAGAGCGAGCCGCCCGGACCGCTGGGACTCCGTGAGGCGCAGTGGACCGCGATCGTCATGCTCGTCGTTGCCGTTCCGCTCCTGATCTTTCTCTGGCGGCGGACTGCCTCTCGCCTGGAGGCGATGCACAGCGGGGCCCACGTCCCGCCGGCACAACCGGCGGCCGCGCAATGAGCGTCGCCGTCGCCAGCACCGCGATCAACGTGATCAACATCGTCTCGGTCGTCCTGTACGTTCTGATCCTGGCTCGCATCCTCATCTCGTGGCTTCCGATCCATCCCTGGCATCCGCTCGTGCGCTGGCTGCGGATCATCGTCGACCCGATTCTCGCGCCGTTCCGGCGGATTCTCCCCTCGGTCGCCGGGCTCGACCTCTCGCCACTTCTGGCGATCCTTGTCATTTTCTTCATCGCCCACCTGGCGACCGGCGCGATTGCGCAGGCCGCAGGTTTCGCTCCGCTGAGCATCCCAGCGCTGGTGGTCTCGTTGATCGCGCAGCTCATCGAAGCGGTGATCATCATCCTGGGTGTGCTGGTGCTGCTTCGGCTGCTGCTGTCGCTGTTCAGCGCCGACCCGTTCCATCCGCTTGTCGCTGGCATCCGCTCCATGACGAACCCGCTGGTGCGGCCCTTCGCCGGATTCGGACGGCGTCGTGCGCTGACCGGACTGGACGTGCCCGCGCTGCTGACGCTGATCCTCTACGTCATTCTGTACGTGGTCGTGGAGATCGTCTTCAACCGGCTGCTCGTAAGCGTGCTGTAGGCGGTTCCCCGCCTCAGGACGATCTGATGACGCCGACCAGGCGTCCGCTTCCCACGAGATGCCGCGTGCCGTCGAGTGCCACGACGTCGAGCTCTGGGTTGGGCAGCGAGCTGTCGAACGCAACCTGCGCGACCAGGTTGCCGTCATCCAACCAGCCCTCGGCAAACGCGCCGGAGAGGTACTGCACGGAGTGGTCGGCGACGCTGATGATCGCCGTCTGCGCCTCGGGCTGCTCATTGCATCCGGCGTTGAGCATTGCAACGGCCACCCTGCTCCCGTCGGGACTGATGTACGCGCCCTTGGGTTGCAGGCTCGGCGCCGCCGTGTCCGCCCAGGTGAAGGACGTGCGGCCGGAGAGCACGATCGACTGCGCCGTGTCCGCGGCCTTGGGCGCGCTCACGATCAGCCCGTCGTGCACGTCGACGACCGAGATGGCGTCGAGGTCCGTTCGCGCGCCGGTCTTCGGATTCACGACGAAGCTCCCGCTCTGATGGCCTGAGGCGCAGCCTGACCACGGAGGCGGCTGGCTGCTCACCAGCCCCTGGTCACTCCATTCGACCAGCCGGTCATACGCCTGGTCGAGGCTGTTCGCGGTGTCGTTTTCCGTCCACTGATAGACCCTGTGTGGCGCCTCGCCGACTCCGGCGACCCAGAACGAACCGGTGACCGTCACAGGACTGCCGTTGGCTGCGGGTGAGGGGTTCGTGCCGTCGACCGTCGACCACGCCCACTCGGCGCTGGTCGAGCTGAAGACCTCGCCGGCGCCGCTGCCATTTCCGATCGAACGGCCGCTCCTGTCGAACACGCTCACCGTCTTCGCCTTGCTGTCCACCTCGAAGAGCCGCGGGCCGGCGGCAACCATGTACGGACCGGGGGATGGATACGGCACCGACCAGAGGGGGCTTCCCGACGGATCCTTCGCCTGGAGCACCGTCTGCGTACCGCTTGCCTGCTGCGCGATCAGCACCACCGGCGGCTGCGGCGCCGCGGACGGCGACGCCGTCGCCGTCGATGGAGCACCTGTCGCGGACGACTGGACACTCGCCGGAGCCGCGGGGGCTCCCCCGCACGCGGCGATCAGCGCCACGACCGGCAATGCGCCGATCGCTCCCAGTGCAGTGCGGTATCTCACGCGCGAACAGGTGAGCAAGAGGGGCCGCGGCCCGGTGCCGCGACCCCGTCTGTGTGTTGAAGACCTCAAACGTTGGCGGGCATCGGCACGACGCCCAGCTGCACCATCATGGTCATCGTGTCGTAGTAGCCGTCGAAGCGCGCGATCTTGCCGTCGCGGATGGTGATCCACCCGGCACCGCGCAGCTCCACCGGCTTGCCGGTTGCCGGGATCTCGCCTGCGGGTCCGACGAGCGGGCCGGTCTGCGTGCCCCTGTAGAGCATCCGCCCGACCGCTTGGTCGCCGCTCGTGACGATGTCGTCGATCGACACGGTCGCATCCGGGAAGGCGGTCCACCATGCTTTGAGGTACTCGCCGACCGCCGCGATGCCCGACACCTCGGCCATCGAGTCCCGGAACTCGACATCCGGCGTGCAGACGGCCGCCAAATCCGCGCTCGAGCTCGCGATGGCCGCACTGAAGCCATCGAGCAACTCACGAGGAGTTCCCATCGTATCCATCTCCGCGCCCGGCAACCCCCCTCGAGGTTGCAGACCGGGCCGGCGCTCAGTCTACGCGTGTGACCGCGCGTCTTCCGAAGAGCGGTTACGGGGCCCGGCGAGCGCGAGCGGATCCGACGCCTCAGCGTGTCCGCGCAGCGGTGCGGCGATCGCGCTCGGGTGCGCGCTCGCGGCGGATCTCGACGCGGTATGAGCCGTTCCCGGCAAGCGCTTCGACGGCGCGTTCGAGTGCGGGCCCGGGACACACCTTGAATGCGTCGGGCAGTGACACGTCGTCGAGACTGGCCGGCCCTGCGACGTGGAGGATCACCGGGCAGTCGCCGCGGTGCTGCTCCAGCGCGTGCCGCAATGCGACGATGGCCGCCGCGTGCTTCTCGGCGAGACGGATGTGCACGGTGCTGTCGCTGCGCCACGCCGCCAGCCGTGGATCGTCGAAGGCATAGACTGACTCCGCGAGGATCTTCGCCGGCTCCAGCTCACCGCGCTCGTCGTCCTCGACCGGCGGGGTCGCGCCGTTTGCCGGCCGCCCTGACTCCACCTTGCCGCGCACGACGACGACCGCATCGGGCCGCAGCGCGCCGGCGCATTCCTCGAACGTTCGCGCGAACACGACCACCTCGACGGCGCCGGTGAGGTCCTCGATCTGCAGAAACGCCATCCGCTGTCCCGTGGTGCTCTTGCGCGGCACGAAGCTGCGCACGTCGCGCACGGCGCCGCCCACCTGCACGATGAGCCCATCGAGATGGGGACCGAGCTCGTTGATGCTGGTGTCGACGCGCTCCTGCAGCTCCGCCGCGACACGCCGCAGGGGGTGATCGCTCAGGTACATGCCGAGGTACTCGCGTTCCCATGCCAGTCGTTCGTCGGCCGCGGCGGGACCGAGCGCCGAGCCGTCGCTCTTCGGCAGCGGCTCGACGGGCGTTCCCATCACGCTCACCTCGGGCTGCGCCGGCTCGGTGAACCCGGCAGCATCACCGAACAGCGCGATCTGACCCGACTCGCGCTCGCGGCGGATCATCGCGGAGCGGTCCATCACCGCGTCGAGGCTGCGCAGCATCGCCGCCCGCTCGCCGAGGGCGTCACAGGCGCCACTCTTGATCAGCGCCTCGAGAACGCGGCGGTTCAGATCGCGCGTGTTGACGCGCAGGCAGAGATCGAGGAGCGAATCGAATGGCGCCCCCTCGGCGCGAGCCTCGACGATGGTGTCGGCCACGCGCTCACCGACGTTCTTGATGTGGCGCAGGCCGTACAGGATCTCGCCGGAGTCGACGTCACCGATGTTGAACGGGCCGGAGCTGCGATTCACATCCGGCGGCCGCACGACAAGAGCTCGCGCGTGCGCGTCGAGAATCGTGAGCTTCAGCTTGTCGAAGTCGCCGGAGCGGCTGTTCAGCAACGCGCACATGTATTCCAGCGGATGGTTCGCCTTCATGTACGCGGTCTGGTAGCCGATCAGGCCGTAACAGTGGCTGTGTGCGGCATTGAAGCCGTAACCGGCGAAGTACGCGATGAGGTCGAATATTTCCGCAGCCTTCTCCTCGGCCACTCCCCGCGCGGCGGCACCGCGCAGGAACTTCTCCCTCTGTGTGGCCATTTTGGCCTTGTCCTTCTTGCCCATCGCGGCGCGCAGCACGTCCGCTTCTCCGAGTGTGAACCCCGCCACAGCCGACGCGATCTGCATCACCTGGTCCTGGTAGATGATTGTGCCAAACGTTTCCGCCAGACTTGCCTCCATCTCGGGAAGCAGGTACTCGACAGGCGCCTCGCCGCGCTTTCGCCGCATGTAGATGTCGACGACGCCACCTTCGATGGGGCCCGGCCGGTTGAGCGCGTTGGCCACCGCCATGTCCGGGATCGACTGCGGCTGGAGGTCGATGAGCACGCGTTTCGCGAACGTGCCCTCCATCTGGAAGACGCCGTGCGTGTCTGCGCGACACAGCAGCTCATACGTGGCGCGGTCGTCGAGGGCGATTGCGTCGATGTCGAACTCGATACCCCGCACGCGCCGCACGAGCTCGGCGGCCTCGTCGAGCACCGTGAGGTTGGACAGCCCGAGAAAATCGATCTTCAGCAGCCCGATCTTCGACACGCCGTTCATGTCGAACTGCGTGATCGCCGCCGAGCCATCACTGCTCGTCGAGCGCTGCAGCGGCACGACACCCACCAGTGGCTCGGACCCGATCACCACGCCCGCGGCGTGCGTGGATGCGTTGCGCGCGATGCCCTCCAGGCGGCGAGCGTTGTCGATGACGTGCGTCGCCCACTCCTCACTCTGGTACAGCTCGCGCAACTCGCGGCTCTCCGCCAGCGCGCGTTCGAGGGTGACACCGACCACCGGCGGCACCAGCTTGGCCAACCGGTCGACATCGGGAAGCGACACGTTGAGGACGCGCCCCACGTCGCGTATCGCCGCGCGCGCCGCCATGGTGCCGAACGTGATGATCTGCGCGACGCGGTCGTGCCCATACTTGTCCTGCACGTAGCGCAGCACGCGGTCACGCCTGCGGTCATCGAAGTCGATGTCGATGTCCGGCATCTGCACACGTTCGAGGTTGAGGAACCGCTCGAAGATCAACCCGTAATGCATGGGGTCGATGTCGGTGATGCGGAGTGCATACGAGACGATCGAAACGGCAGCGCTGCCGCGACCGGGGCCGACCCGCACGTGGTTGCAGCGCGCGGCTCGGATCAGGTCCCAGACGATGAGGAAGTACGCGGAGAATCCGGTCTTACTGATGACGCCCAGCTCCATCGCCATCCGCTCGCGGTGCGACGCCGGCACGTCGTCGCCGTAGCGGTCGCGTAGTCCAGCCTCGCACAGCTCCTGCAGGTAGCTGTCCGCCGTGTGGCCCGCGGGAATCGGCTCGTACCGGGGCAGCAGGTTGCGGCCGAGGGACAGCTCGACGTTGCAGCGCTGCGCGATCGCCAGCGTGTTGCTCACCGCCTCGCCATACGCCGCGAAGCGCTGTCGCATCGCCGCACCGTCGGTGACGTAGAACTCGGGGCCCGAGAACTTGAATCGCTTCTCCTCCTCGCGGCGGGCGCCCGTCTGCAGGCAGAGCAGGATGTCGTGCGACTCGGCGTCGTCGGGCCGGATGTAGTGCGAATCGTTCGTGCACACGAGCGGCAGACCGGTGCGTCGCGCGATCTCCACGAGCCCCTCGCGCACCGTCCCCTCCTCCTCGATGCCGTGGTCCTGAAGCTCGAGGAAGTAGGCGTCGGGGCCCATGATCTCCGCGTGCTGGCGCGCGACCGCTTCGGCCGCGTCCATGTCGCCGCGCAGGATCGCCTGCGGCAGCTCGCCGCCGAGACACGCGGAGAGGCAGATGAGGCCCTCGCTGTGCTGCGCGAGGAGCTCCTTGTCGATGCGCGGCCTGTAGTAGTGGCCCTCGAGGTGCGCGGTGCTGACCAGGCGGATCAGGTTGCGATAACCGGTGTCGCTCGCCGCAAGCAGCACGAGGTGGCTCGGGTCACGGTCGGTTCGCGCCTCGCGATCCGTGCGCCCGCGCGGCGCCATGTACATCTCGCAGCCGATGATCGGCTTGATCCCTGCCGCGGTCGCCTTTGCGTAGAAGTCGACCGCGCCGTACAGCACGCCGTGGTCGGTGATGGCGACCGCCGGCTGGCCCAGCCGCTTGGCGGTGTCGACGAGCTCGCCGATGCGCGCGGCACCGTCGAGCAGCGAGAACTCCGTATGTGTGTGCAGGTGAACGAAGGGCTCGGTCGCGCCGGCGTCGCTCACCGCATCTCTACTCCTCGCCGCCTCTGCTCGAACATGCGTACGTTACCACGCCCGGGCCGGGGCCCTGCAAGGTGGTACGCGATCGCAGACACGTAACCGCGAGGCGTATTGCCTCGATGAGGGAGAGGAGACTGAAAACCGAACAGGAGTGGTCGAAGTGAACAAGCAACAGAGGCACACGGTCCTCACGAGAACCGGCTTCACCCTGCTCAGCGGCGCCGGTCTGCTGCTCGCGGCATGCGGTGGATCCGGCACGAGCAGCCCAGGCGGCGGAAGTGGATCCGCCGCGGCGTACACATTCTCCACTGCGAACGTGCCCGGACTGGGCACCGTGCTCGTCAACGGCGACAACCACACGATCTACACCCTCAGCTCCGAGGCAGGCGGCAAGCTGACGTGCACCGACGCCAATGGCTGCACCAAGGTGTGGCCCGACACCGAGCTGCCGTCGGGTGTGGCTGCGCCGGTCGCCGCAAACGGCGTGCAGTCCTCGCTGCTCGGCACCGTCAAATCGGCTGACGGCAGCCTGTACTCGACGTACGGCGGCTACCCGCTGTACACGTACTCCGGCGACAGCGGTCCCATGCAGAACCACGGTCAGAGCATCACGAGCTTCGGCGGCACGTGGTACGCGATCGATGCGTCCGGAAAGCCGGTGACCACGAGCACGGGCGGCGGCGGGTACTGAGCTCCTCCCGAGCGCCGTTCGCCCGCCAGCGGGCGGCGCTCACACGGCTCGCCGCTGCAGGCAGGCGACCGACTCGACATGGTGCGTCTGGGGAAACATGTCGACGATCTCGAGCGAGCAGAGCTCGTACGGCCCGGACGCGACGAGCACGTGCAGGTCGCGCGCCAGCGTCGCGGGATCGCATGAGACATAGGCGATGCGCTCGGGTCCGGTCAGCGCCAGCCATGCGCTGACCGCGCTTTCGCAGCCCGCGCGCGGCGGGTCGAGCACGAGGCAATCGATGACGCCGGCGAGCCGGGGCAGCGCGCGCTCCACCGGCTCGGGCATGTAGGTCAGGCGTTCGCCGACCTCGTTGAGCCGCGCATTGAGCACACCCATGCGCGCCGCCTCCCGGTTGCTCTCGATGCAGATCACGTGCTCCGCCGTTGCGGCGAGATGCACGGACAGGACGCCGATGCCGGCGTACGCATCGACGACGCGCAGACCGGTCACGTCGCCGAGCGCATGCAGCGCGCATTCGTAGAGCACGTCCATCTGCATCCAGTTCACCTGGATGAACGTCGCCGGCGTCACACGATAGGCGTGGCCGCGCCAGTGCAGAGTGGTCGACTCGATCGCGAAGCGCGCCCGCGCCTCGGCATGCGCGGCGACGTCATCCACAACCTCCGCCGGCAGCGCCGACCGCGGCTTGCCCCGCACGAGCAGCTCGATGCCATCACCGGCGGTGACGTGCACCACCGTCAGCGGAGAGCCGGCCTCGCCCACGCTGCGTCGCGCCAGCTCGCGCAGCGATGCCATCGAGTCGGTGATCGCCGCCGCATGAATGAGGCAGTCGTCGATGGCGATGGGCCGCCAGCTGCGGGCGCGGTTGAACCCGAGCTCGGCATCCGCGACGCCACGGTGCCCCGGCACGACATGGAACTCGCCACGCCGCCGGTATCGCCACGGATCGTCCATGCCGTGCACCGGAATCTCGGCCGGCGCGGGGACGTGCTGGCGCGCCAGCGCGTCGAGCACCACCTCGCGCTTGAGGGTCAGCTGACGCGGATACGCGATGTGCTGCCACTGACAACCGCCACACTCGGGGACGTAGCGGCACGGCGGCACCACGCGATCCGGATCCGGCTCGATGACGTCGCGCGCAGTCGCGAACGACACCTTGCCCTTGCGAAAGCGCAGCTCGGCGTCCACGAGCTCGCCGGGGATCGCCGCGTCGACCAGCACCACAGCGCCGTCCTCGTCATGCGCGATGCAGAGTCCGCCGTGCACCATCCGTTCACAGCGCAACCTGATCATCGGGGGGCTTGCGGGGGAGCTCCCCCGCATGTCACGGACGCGGGAGTCGATCCCGCAGCAGCTGATCCACCAGCCTGGGCTGCGCCTTGCCGCCCGTCGCCTTCATCACCGCGCCCACGAGCCGGCCCAGCGCCGCGTCCTTGCCACCCTGGAAATCCGCTGCCGCCTCGGGATTCTCCGCGATGGCGCGCTCGACCAGCGCCGTCAGCTCGGCGGTGTCGCTCACCTGCGCCAGGCCACGCTCGCGCACGAGCAGCTCGGGATCGCCGCCGGGTACGTAGAGCTCCGCGAGCAGCTCCTTCGCCGTGGGGCCGTTGATGGCGCCGTCGAGAACCAGGCGCAGCAAGCGGGCCAGCCCGGCGACCCCAAGGCCGCTGTGCGAGAGCGTGCGGCGGTGCTCGTTGGCCAGCGCGGCGACGTCGCCCGTCAGCCAGTTTGCCGCGATCTTGGCGGGAACATGGGCAGCGACCAGCGCCTCGAACGCATCGGCGTCGTCGCGCGTGGCCGACACCAGCGCGGCGTCGTACTCGCTCAGCCCGTGCTGCTCACGGAATCGCTGCGCGCGGGCGTCCGGCAGCTCCGGCAGGCTCGCGCGAACCCGCTCCACGAACGTCGAGCCGAGCTCCAGCGGCGGCAGGTCGGGCTCGGGGAAGTAGCGGTAGTCGTGCGCGTGCTCCTTGCTGCGCTGCGACACCGTGCGCGCCTGCGTCTCAACCCAGCCGCGCGTCTCCTGCGGGATGACACGACCGCTGTCGAGGTCGCCGGCCTGGCGGCGGATCTCGTACTCCAGCGCGCGATGCACGGCACGGAACGAGTTCATGTTCTTGACCTCGACCTTGGTGCCGTACTCGGCCGCGCCGTGCTCGCGCAGCGAGATGTTGGCGTCGCAGCGGAACGAGCCCTGCTCGAGATTGCCGTC
>JAFALX010000278.1 GCA_019234035.1 Candidatus Dormiibacterota bacterium
TACAGCAGTAGTCGTTTACCCACAACGCCTATTCCCTCTTTAACCGCAGGCAGCGCATCCCCTTAACCAGATGTGCAGCCTGTGTTCCGAATCGGGCCACTGACGCGCCACCTGGCTTCTCTAGTGTCCGAGCCGATAAGGCAGCACGCGACCCGGCATCTTCCGGGCGCACAGGAGGAGGTACACAGGGACATATGAGAAGAGGACCGATCACAGCGGCCATAGGGTTGGCCGCCGTTGGACTCGTCGCCGGCGCCGTGTCAGTCGGCGCGACTGGCGGTGGCGGCCCCGTTGCCTCGGGCGTTCTGGGCAGCGGCTCCGACACGACGCAGACGATGATGGCCTACCTCGACTACGGGTACACCTATGACGCCGGCTACGGGTTCAACACGCCGGGCGGCTGTCAGCAACTGGCGACGTCGCCAACGCCGCAGTGGCTCGACTTCAGCTGCGCGGACTCGACCCACGGTGACATCGACCGCACGGTGACCGACGGCGTGACCACCGCCGGCAGCAACATCATCACCTCTGCCACCGCAAACTTCGATTGCGAGGGCGGAGCGGGCTGCCCGGGCGCGAACCGCGACCAGGGTCGTGGCGTGACCGGTGGAAGCCTTCCGAGCAACTGCTACATCGACAAGGTCGACAGCTCCACCCAGGTCGAGTTGGGGCAGAGCCCCGGACCCACGGCCTGTAATGCCGCGGCCAGCGCGTCGGGCGTGACGCTCAACATCAACCGGATCGTGACCGACGACTACACCCACGATCAGGTTCACGGCGCGTTCTTCCTGGGCTCGTCGAACGGCATCGCGCAGCTCTGCGGCCAGGGAACTGCGGGCGTCGCCAACATCGACTACGCTCGCTCGTCGCGTGCCATCAAGTCGACCGGTGAGGCGTGCCACGACCTCAAGTTCGTGGCGTACGCGCGTGACGCAATCTCCTGGGAGGCCTGGACCAACGCGGGCGACGGCGCTCAGGGCATGAACAACACGAGCGCACCGTGCGCCGGTGGCATCTGCCTGACGCAGGCCCAGCTGAAGGGCATCTACGTCAGCTGCACGATCACCAACTGGAACCAGGTGGGCGGCAACAACGTGCCGATCTCCATCTACACCGAGCAGCCGGGTTCGGGCACGCGGTCCACGTTCGAGGGCTTCCTCGGTGGCTCGTCGACCTCATGCATCCCGGCGCCCCTGCTGGCGAGCCACCAGATCCCCGAGAACTCCAACGTCGGCATCCCGGTCTCGGATGAGGCGGGCGCCATCTTCCCGTTCTCGTGGGGCGTGTGGACGACGACTGTCAACGGCGCGGGCGGCACCGTGCTCGGCCAGATCGACGGCGTGACGGCCAGCAAGGCCACGATCCAGAGCGGGTCGTTCCCGTGGGGACGCTTCCTGTACAACGTGTACTGCTCGCCGACCGGCATCGCCGGTGACTGCCCGGTGGCGGCCACCCCGGCCACCGTCAACTACGTTGGTGAGCACGGCTGGATCTGCAAGAACCTGGCGGAGCATGCGTACGCGACCACAGGTGCGAACTTCCGGTTCGTGATTCAGAGCAAGATCGCTGCGGCTGGATTCGTGCCGGTCGCAAACGGCGTGATCGGTGGCGGTGATCCCACCAGCGACTACTGCCGGATGACGATCAGCTAGTCACCACCGGCAAACGCGACACAATGAAGGGCCCGGCGCGTGCCGGGCCCTTCTCTTGCATCAAGTGAACCGAATCCTCATCGTCGGCGCTCCGCGCTCGGGCACCACGTGGCTGGCAAACGCGCTGTCGGCGACGCCTGGTGCACGTCTGGCGCACGAGCCCGACAACACCGCGTTCAATGCCGATGCGTTGGAGTCCATGGAGCTGTACGGCGGTTACGCGGCGCCCCACGTCGGAGAGCGCGTCCCGGCATACGAGCGCCTCTGGGATCCCGCATTCCTTGCGCCCCCCTTCGCGCCAGTCCACCTCATCGTCAAGTCGGTGTTCGCAGCGTTTGCCATGGATTGGCTGATCGATCGGTATCAGCCTCGAGTGGTCCTCATCGAGCGGCACCCGCTGCGTGTCGTCTCGAGCTGGATGCGCCTGGGCTTTCGGGTCGGCGATCTTGCGACGCGGGAACGCATCCAGACCGAGTACGTCGAGCGGTTGAGAT
>JAFALX010000299.1 GCA_019234035.1 Candidatus Dormiibacterota bacterium
CTGATACGACTGGGCGGTCGCCGAGAAGTACAGGCTGTGATCGGCGGCAACGACGTCGAACTCCGGCGGGAAGAACACGCCGCCCGGCGACGCCGCGTACGACGCGCAGCTTGGCGCCGGCGGTGACGTCAGCGCGGCGCCACTGACCGCGGCGTCGAGACCGGCGTGGAAGGCGGTGTCGAGCGTGACGTCCTCGGACGTCTGCACGGTGCCGGCGAGCAACGGGCCGTGCGGAGCGGCCGTGCGGCTCGACGCCGGCGCGGCACGTGGCGCCTCACGCGCGGCCGCGCTGGACGCACACGCCGCTAGCACCAGCGACGCGAGCAGCGGCAGGAGCAGCACCACGCGTCGACCAGCGCCCACAGAACCCACTCACCTCGCGCGCACGGACCACCGAATGCACGCTCACGCTACCCGCTGCGAGCGATTGAGGCATCCCTCGACGGGATGATTCGCGGCGGTGGTGGTGCCCCCGGCGGTCACGCAGGGTGTCGTGCCGCCGGGGGCGCTGAATGGAGGTGTGTCCGGAGAGAGAGGAGACATCGCAAGGCTGACATCGTGCCGGCGCAAAAGATTTGGGCAGCGCGCGACAACGCGAGCGCCGCTCGATTGGGCGCTCGCCGCCTACCGGTGCTTGAGATGGACGTCGAACTCCATCGTGACGCTGTCTTGCACGCTGACGAAGCTCCCGATCGACGGCGGGGTCATGCCGAACCGCTCGAAGGGAAACCGTGGCGCCATTCGCGGCATCCGCCGGCAGCGGCACGGGGACCGACAGCACGAACGCGCGACTACGACACATTCCTGATGCGGCAGCCGGACTTCCGCTTGCAATCTATTCGCATAAAGCGAACATTTCGATTCCTTCCATAGCCTTGTATTGAAGAGAAGCGCACGGCTAGATTCTCTGGCCATGGAAGTGATTCAGTTCGACCGAAGTGTCCTGAAGGTGAATCAGGTGATCTTGATGACCGGCCTAGTGGCCGGCTATTTCCTCACCCTCGTCTGGCACCAAGCGATCGCCGTGCTTCCGCTGCTCGCGGTGATGATGCTCGCCGGACTCGCCTCACCGCAGCTCAACCTGCCGAGAAACTTGTATCTCCGTTTTCTCAAGCCGCGACACCTGGTGCGTCCGCGCTTGGTCAACGAGGACCCTGCACCGCACCGGTTTGCGCAGCTCGTCGGTGGCGTCTTCCTCGTGGCTGCGTCCGTGGCCGGTCTCGTCGGTCAGCTCGCGGTGGCGTGGACTTTGGGGTGGATCGTCGTGGCCCTCGCGTTTCTGAATTTTGCGTTCGACATCTGCGTCGGTTGCATCGTGTACGCGCAGCTCGTTCGGCTCGGGCTCTTGCCGTTGCGCCGTTCTTCGCCGGCGTGACCGCAACTCATCGCCATGATCCATCTCTGCTGCGGCAGGAGGTGACATGGCCCTGAGGCGTCTGTCCGCTCTGCTCGTCGCGGGCACGGCCGCACTGGCCACGCTGGTGGTGGCTTCCCCCCTGACCCGGGCTCAGACCCCCACCACGACGGCCCTCGCAGGCACCTTCAGTCTGACCGCCGGCTTGTGCCCTGTCACGACGGCGTACCCGGCATCCCCACCCGGCGGCAGCTACTTCTTCATGACCCAGGGACTCCTCGGCATTCCTGTGCCCAACATCAGCTCAGGGTGCGGCGGCGGCGACTACACCCCGCTGGCCCAGGGCTCCCAGGGGCTGGTCACCGGCGGGTACCAGCTCGACCCGAACCCGAGCTTCGACTCCGGCGGCAACTCGCAGGCCAACGCCATCATCCAGCCGGCCGCCCTCGTCAATACGAACTTCGGCCTGGCGACGACCTGCGCCGATCAGCAGCACGCGCCCACGCCGACCGGGTCGTGCCCGGGGGGGAACGCCGCCTTCCCGGTCCCGACGCTGAACGCTGAGGCGCCGGCGACCGGAGGCTGCCTGCCGTCGGCGACGACTCTGCCGTCGATACAGTCGCTCGGCGGTCTCTACTGCATCTTCGGCGACCTTCGGGCGATAGGCGCCACCTGGAACGCCACGGGCAGCAACTGCGCCACGACCATCGGCATCGGCTGCTACGACCAGGGCGCGGCGGTTGCGGACGATCTGAAGACGGTGACGTGCACCGGCGGCGGCGGCTGCTCCCTCTCGGGAACCTACAACCCGCTCACCAACGCCTACATCCTCGACTGGTCCTCGACGATCAATGGCGGTGCCTTCAACGGCTTCATAGGCCACTACCACTTCGAGGGCACGTTCACGCCGGGCGGGCCCGCGGCGAATGCAAGCCCGGGCTCACCGAGCAGCGCCCAGTCCACGCCGACGCCGAGTGCCACCCCGGCGCCCAGCGGCCCGTCGGGGCCAGGCACGTCCAAGCTCCAGGGGGTGCTCCAGATCGCGGCCGGCCAGTGCGGTGCGGGGACGCCGTCGGGCAGCTACTTCGCGATGACCAAAGGGGGAGGCCCCGTCAAGAACAACAGTCCCAACTGTGGTGACGGCGCCTACACGCTGCTTACGCAGGGGGGGACGGGTTTGACGCTTGACAACTTCCAGCCGCCGCCCGGGCAGGCCTTCGACGCCAACGGCAATGCGCTGGCGGGCGACATCGTCAAGCCGGTCCCCTTCTTCGGAACCAACTTCTCGCTCGCCACCGACGCCAAGGACGAGCAGAACAGCCCGAGCGGCGCCGACCAGTTCTCCGCGCCCTCGGCGGTGCTCAACGGCAGCACGCTGACCGCGGACCTGAACTCGCTCGTGGCGACGTGGAACGGGACGCCGAACAAGTCGTGCGCCGACGGCAACCCTCCCGGCACCGGCTGCTACCAGCAGGGGGCGTCGAGTGCAACCGGCACCTACGATCCATCGAGCCAGCACTACTCGCTCAGCTGGTCGGCAACCATCCACGGCGGGGCCTTCAACGGGGCGACTGGCAACTGGCACCTGGAAGGCACGTTCAGCGGTCACGTTGTCCAGGTCGCGGCGCGGTCGGTCCCGGGACTTCCCGGCACCGGCACGCCTCCGGACGGCACGTGGCCATGGGCTGCGGTGCTCGTCGCGAGCCTGGCGCTGATCGTTGCCGGCGCAGGGACGGCGCTGGCGCGCAGGAGCCGCCGCGGCCGCGGCACGGTGGGCCGCATTTGGTGATGCAGAGGCGGGCTCAGTCCGTGCGTGCGTTCCGTGTCAAGCCCGTGGTCGCGGTACTCGTACACGTGGGGGCGATCACACTGCTTGCCGCCTGCGGAGGGGGTGGTGAAGGCGCCACGGCGGGTTCCGCCAGCACGCCCAATGCCGGGCCGCACAACCTCGTGGGCCTGTTCCGCCTCACCGACGGCAAGTGCTCGACGAGCCAGACGGAGCCGCCGACGGGGAGCTACTTCGCCATGCTCAGCGGCAAGTCGCTGGCGGGACCGTTCGTCGCCAACGGCACGGCCGCAGACGCGTCCGGCGCCAAGTGCCCCAACCAGAGCTCCACGCCGCTACTGGCCGGCAGCGACGGCGGGCTGAAGACAGGGAACTATCAGCCCAACCCCACCTCCGCTTTTGACTCCAGCGGCAACGGACTGGCAGGCCTGATCGCCAAGCCTGCGTCGTTCTTCGGGACCGACTTCGCGCTCTCGACCAACGCCACCGACCCCCAGAGCACGACCAGCGTGGCAACTCCCAAGATTATGGACACCGGGGGCAAGCTGAGCGGCGATCTGAGCGCCCTGAACGTCGCCTGGAACACCGGCTACTACAACCAGGGCGCGCCCAAGCCCGACGGTACGTATCCGGGGGTCACCACAGCGCTCTCGGGCACTATCGCGTGCGACGGCGGCTTCACGATGATCTGGGCCAGCACCATCGTAGGCGGTGCGTTCAACAACTTCACCGGCTCCTGGCACTTCACCGGCACCTTCGTCCCGGCATCGGGCAGCCTTTCACAGGCGCTGGGGTGCTGAGACAGGCAGGGACGGCAGGCGATGCGTAAGGTGGCTATCTGGCTAGTGAGCGTCGTCGGTGTCGGCCTCCTCGTGGCTCCCGCCGTGTTCAACATGTGGGTGCGTGCTCCGCGGGGCGCCGAGATGATCAGCGATTTCACCCCGTACATGACGCACGCGCGAGCGACGCAGTATGAGCAGGACTACCTGCCCGCGATCGCCGTGGGGTTCGGCGGCGTCCCCCAGGCCGTGAGCGATGCGAGCGCGCGCTACGGAGACGGTGTTCACCCCTGGAGCTACAGCCGGGCGGCGTCATTCCTGCAGAGCCAACCCAGCCTGAGCGCGCTCAGCTATGTGCAGCGGAACTTCCCGACCATGGCGGCCCCAATCAGCAATATGGTCGGGGTGATGGTGCGTGACGTCGGCGACTTCAAAGGGGTCGCCGGGCTCCCACCCTTCTGGTTGTTTCCCCTCTTCTTCGTGCTCCCCGGTCTCATCCTGCTCGTGGTGGGTGTCATGCTCCTGCGCCGCGAGCGGGCGTCCCAGCCAGCGGGGCGCGTCCCGCAGTGGATAGCGCTCATCATCGGCGCCTTCCTGGTCGTCGCGCCCTTCGCGCCCATGCCGCCCGGCTGGGTGCTCATGTGGCTCGTGACCCCCGGCGGAGCTCACATGATTGACGACTTCGCCGGTCCTGCCAACGGTATGCCGGGATCGGCCGCGATCATGAGCGACGCCACCGCCAACCAGTTCAACAGCTACCTTTCGTACCTCAACGCCGGCCACCGGGAGATCGTCCCGGCCGTGCAGGCGGTCGCCGCCCAGTTCGGGCAGTCCATCAGCGCCGCGGAGGCGCAGTCCTTCATCGCCGGCGATCCCAAGCTGGCCAAGGTCAACGACATCGTCAACCGCTTTCCGACGATGTACGCGAGCTTCCACGGCATGCTCACCGTCATGGCCAAGGACGTCGCCGACTACGAGGCTGTGCGGGCGCTGCCTCGCTTTACGCTGTTCCCGTGGTTCTTCATCATCCCGGGTCTGATTGTCGCGGTCGCGGCCGCGTTGATCCTGGGGAGCGACTCCAAAGCGGGCGGGCAGCGCGAATACGGCAGAGTGAACGAGCTGCTGGGGACGGCCACCACCGGGCGGCAGACCGCGGCCAGAGAGCGGGGTTGAGACGGCTGGAGCAGCCGGGGGCGCGGATCTGACGACTACTGACTGGCATCGGCGTCGTCGCGCGGCGGTGCTGGTGCTCGCACTGGTGAGCCCGGTGGCTGTGGTACTTGCGGTCATCGGCGCGGTTGCCGTCTCCTTTGGGGCTGTGTCTCAACCCACGGCACCCCCCGCGCCGAAGTACGACGGGGCCGAGCCTGCAGCGCCAGCAGCCGCTCCTGCGATGCCCGTTTGGCTGTCCATCCCCGCGCTGCACATCCAGGCCCCGGTGGAGCAGAAGGCGCTGACACCCGCAGGCGACGTCGATGTGCCCAGCGGTCCCAACTCGGTTGCGTGGTACGACCACGGGCCGATACCGGGCCAGCCAGGCAACGCCGTCATAAGTGGGCACCTCGACACCCCGTCTGGTGGCGCCATTTTCTCGAGCCTGGATCACGCGCGACCGGGAGACAGCATCGCGGTGACGCTGGCCGATGGACGAGCCATCCAGTTTCGGGTGACAACGCTGACGTACTACCCGTACAACGCCGAGCTCGCCATGCTGTTCGCCACCGCCGGGCCGTCGCATCTGTCGCTCATCACATGCGCCGGCTCATGGGACGGCGGTCGGCACACGTATAGGCAGCGGCTGATTGTCTACGCGATTGCGACCGGGTGAGCCGATCGCCAGATCGACTGCACCACCTGTTGCTGGCGCACGACACCCGCGGAGTGGGCACACGCGGTATCCGCATCTTTGGCTCGCACGGCGATGAGCCCAGCCGCGCCTCGACTGTGGTCACGGTCGCCGCCGTCCGTCGTCTCCGCCGATCACAAGTCTCAGCCTTGCGGCGTTTCACAGCCGCCTGGGATCAGGCCGTGAAATCGCTGGGAGCGGCGCCGCCCGCGACGGCGTCGTCCCCGCCGTCTGGCCACCCGCCGAGATGGAGCACGGTGCCGTCCCGCGCCACGAGCCGCGCCGGAAACCCGTGGCGCCGCAGCCACGGCACCGCGCCGTCGCCGAGCACGATCGCGGCCGTGCTGGCGGCGTTGGCCGCGACGCACGTCGGACCCGTGGCGCTGACGGTGCGCCACACGACCGGGGCGGGCAGGCCCGTGCGCGGGTCGACGATGTGATGCATCGGCGCCCCGGCGACCGACCACGCGCGCACCGTGGTGCTG
>JAFALX010000376.1 GCA_019234035.1 Candidatus Dormiibacterota bacterium
ACCAGTACTCCACCATCGAGACCCCGCCGTCAGCGGCGTGGCTGTCGACCGCGCGTTCGCGCAACGAGATCCCATTGCTGAGCCTCGACCCGAGCGATCTGCCGGACCCGGTGCACACCATCCTCTCGGGCGGAGCCGATCGTGAGCTGGCCGCCTGGGGGAAGGCGATCGTCTCGTTCGGCTCCCCGGTCATGATCGCGCCACTGACCGACATGGACGTGACGGGCAACACCTACGGCCTGGGCGACCACGTTGCGCCGGACGGTCACACATACACGAACAGCGCGGCCGACATCGTCGCGGCGTTCCGCGAGATCCACGATCGAATCGTCGCGCAGGTCGGACAGTTGCACGTCCTTTGGGTGTTCAACCCGCGCGGGACCGATACCGCGGGAGTTGCCTGGGAGTCGTTCTATCCGGGAGACCAGTATGTTGACTGGCTGGCGCTCGACGCCTTCAACGTCGCCGGGACGAGCACGCCACCGCGGCCGTGGGAGTCGATGAGCGTCCTGCTCAACGGAAGCGATCCTTCGGCATCGGGCCCGTACGCGCGGATGACGAAGCTGTCTCCGTCCAAGCCGATGATGCTGGCCGCCTTCGGCTCGGTCGAGGCGGGCGGAGACAAGGCGGCGTGGTTCCACGAGGCCGCCGGAGACCTCGCCAACCGGCAGATGTTTCCCGCAATCCGTGCCGTGGTCTCGTTCGACGGCACAATCGGCGCGAGCGATATGCATCTATCCACGTCGCCGGCAGCGCTCGCGGCGGCGCGGAGCGCATTCGGCGTGACCTCGCCCTTCTGCATGAACAAGGCGCAGGTGCTGAAGCTGACGGACACCGGAGAGTAGGGCAGCTGCCTTCGCGCCCCGTCAGGCGGCCGCTTGCGCGAGGCCCGCGAGCGCGTCGACGATCCGCTCGCGGTCCGCGGCGGTGACGCCGGGATGCACCGGCAGCGAGATCATGTCGTCCGCCGCCGCCTCGGCCAGTGGGCATGAGGCTTCGAGCGAGCGATATGGCGGCTGTTGGGTGATCGCAACCGGGTAGTGCACGGCGCTACCGATCCCGGCCTCATGGAGCGCGTCGCGCACGTCATCACGGCCCAGGCCGGACGACTCCGTGACCCTGACGATGTACTGGTGGTAGACGTGACGGTCCGTCGGGCGCACCACCGGCCGCACGAACGAGCGATCGTCGATGTGCCGGTCGAAGTACGCGGCATTCTCGCGTCGCGCGGTCGTGATCGCGTCCAGCTTAGTGAGCTGGACGTTGCCGATTGCCGCCTGAAGCTCGGTCAGCCGGAAGTTGTGGCCCACCGCGTCGTGCAGGTACGGCTTGCCAGGCACATACGCCTGGTGGCGGATGCTGCGGCAGTAGCGGGCGACCTCGTCATCGTCGGTGAGCACGGCGCCACCCTCGCCGCAGGTGAGGTTCTTGGTCGCGTAGAACGAGTACACCTGTGTTCCGAACGTCCCGAGTGACCGGCCGTCGATGGTTGCGCCGATCGCCTGACACGCGTCCTGAATCACCGGGATCCCGTGACGCTCACCGAGTGCCCGCAACGCGCTCATGTCACACGGATTGCCATGCAGATGGACGGGCACGATCGCGCGCGTGCGACCGGTGATGAGCGTCTCGACCATGGCGGGCGACAGATTCAGGGAATCGTCGATGTCTGCAAACACGATGGTCGCACCGGTGTGGGCGATCGAGTTCGCAGTCGCGATGAACGTCATCGGCGTGGTGATCACCTCGTCCCCCGGCCCGATGCCGAGGGACTTCAGCGTCAGGAACAACGCGGCCGTACCGCTCGAGGTGGCGACGGCGAAACGCGATCCCGTCAGCGATGCCAATCCGTCCTCGAACGCTTCGACCTGAGGGCCCTGCGCCAGGCGGCCGGAACGCAGCACCTCGAGAACCGCCGCCTCCTCATCTGGCCCCAGCTGCATCGCGGCAACGGGGATGTATGTCATCGGGCGCCACGCCGGCTCAGGACGGCGCGAGGTGTCTGCATCAGAATCCGCATGTCTCCCCACAGTGACCACGTGTTCCAGTACTCACGGTCCAGCGCCACCTGGTCGGCGAAGCTGAGCACGCAGCGACCGCGAACCTGCCAGAGACCTGTCAGGCCCGGCTTCGCACGAAGTCGTTGGCAGGCGGCGGCATCGTATTCGTCGACCTCGTGGGGAAGCGGGGGGCGCGGGCCGATCAGGCTCATGTCGCCCCGAATCACGTTGATGAGCTGGGGCAGCTCATCGATGCTCAACCGCCGCAGCGTGTTCCCGACGCGCGTCACTCGCGGATCAGCGTTGAGCTTGAACATCCCGCTGTGCGGCACCGCCTCGCCACGGATGTAATTCGCTACGTACGCGCGATGCTGTGAGTCGTCGTTGCCCGTCACCATCGTGCGCAGCTTGTACATGGTGAACGGCCTGCCATCATCACCGACACGGCGGCTGCGGTACACAGCGGGCCCCGCCGACTCGCGCCGGATGACGACCGCCGCCACGGCGAGCACCGGTAGTGTCACGGTCACGGCGGCGACCGCGATCGAGACGTCCAAGACCCGCTTGACGAGCCGGCCCAGCGGCGGAATCGGCGGATCGAAGAGGTTGCGTGCGTAGTCAGTCCGCGCCGGATCTTCGACGAGGAGCCGGCTGGAGAACCGGCGCGCGATGGTGTTCAGCTCGCCGACGCGAGCAAAGGCGCCCGCCTCCACGGCGATCTCGTCGAACTGTGATGCGGTCACCACCGACCGCACCTCGGCCGGGGATACCGCCGCCGCGACGCGGCGGCGGCGTGCGCTCGCCTCCGCTCCGGCGCGGGCCTGAAACTCGCTACTGCCGACCAGCAGCACCCGGACCTGCGGTTGAGCCGCGAAGGCGATTCCACTCGTCAGGAGCACGACCGCGATCAACGCCTCGATGGCCACGGCGAGGCCCATGCCAAGGCCGCCGGATTGGCCCGGCACGCGCTGTGAGACAAGGACCGCGACGGCGCTGGCGAATGCCGCGGCGGTCGCCCACGGCACGAGCGTCTCGACGCGGACGCGGAGCGGAGAACGAAGCGCGCGAACAAGTGTCGAGCTCACGAGCACGGAGCCGATGAGGCCGCCCGCCACGACGCGAACCCACAGCGGCGCAACCTGGGTGACCAGGATGAACGCCAGCCAGAACAGCACGAGAATCCCCACCGCGGCGCCGCGCATGCTCAGCGATCGAATTGCCTCGAGGGGCGGCCGAGCCTCGGCGATCGCCGGAGCCGAAACCGCTGCCAGGCTGAGGCGTTCGACCGTTACCTCAGACGGGCTCATAGCGTGAAGCGTCCGTCAACGAGCATGTACACGTATCTCAACACGTTCCCACGCGCCCCCATAACCCTCTCCGGAATCTACGGCGCCGCCCCCTTCATCACCCCGGAATTGCACCGGTTCGCACTCTAGGGCGGCCCTGCGCTGCGTGTCAATCTTGCGACGGCCAACATCGCCTGCGCCCGTCGTTTGACGTTTTCGATGGCGCGCGCATACGCTACGGGGCGGCGTCGAATGGATGGTCGGCATGGGGCCGGGCGCTTGCAAAGTTCGGGCGCCGTTTCGAGGGCAAGTGCGGCAGGCGGAATACCCCGCATGACACGATATCGGGAAGCGACAGCTATCTGAGATGGGGGCGCAGGAGCATTGCCGGATATGACCGCAGGCACGTCGCGGCCCGCAGTCGTGGCATGGTCACCCTTCCAGGCCAGGTCCGAGTGCCTGGCGCACGAGCTCAGCGGAGCAGCGCATTTCATAGCGCACGAGCGCCTGGGCCGTCGCTCTGCGCTCGTCGCTGTGCGGTACGTGCTCAATTCGCTGCAGACGTGGCGCGTGTTGGACCGCACGGACCCGTCGTTCGTCGTGGTGATCGCCCCTCCCGTCTTCGCGTCGTTGGTCGTTGCACTCTGGTGCCGCCGGCGGAGCCGGCCGTTCGCGATCGACTGCCATACCGAGGTGCTCAACTCGAGGTTCTGGCGGCTGCTGCTGCCGCTGCAGCGATGGGCTGCTCGGCGTGCTGCAGCGGTGACGTTCCACACGCAGGAGGACACACGGCGAGCCGCGCCGTGGACGGACCGCACCCTGTATCTTCCCGATGGGCCGGCGTCGCCGGACGAGAGCGTCGCACGGCGCGGAATGCCCTCAGCGCGGCGGCCGCGCGTTGTGCTGGCTGGGAGTCTCGACAGCCTCGAGCCCGTCGCCCAGGAGGTCGAGACAGCACGGCTGCTGCCCGACGTCGACGTCGTCGTCACCGGCGATCTCACCAGAGTTCCGCTCGACGTTCGG